>SLST01000070.1 GCA_007130265.1 Spirochaetales bacterium | reverse complement strand
GCGGTACTGGAAGGTCGCTACGCCGGTGGCGTCGCTTTCAACCGCCGGATCGGCGACTTCCTGTTCCGCATCAAGCGGCGCGGCGAAGTTGAGCACGCCCCGGGTCGGGATCGCCGGGTTCGCCGCGGCCGCAGCCGGAACGCCCTGTCCGCCCCCTTGTCTGTTGGTGGCTCGCGCGGCAAGAGCGGCTTCCTCCGCTGCACCGGTCGATCCCAACCCGGGATCGCACGCCGTAAGCGCGAAGAGCAGGAGAAGGCAAAAGGGCACGACATACCTCTTCATGGTGGCACCTCCACCATAATGGTAATCATGATCGGCGTGGTCGGAAATCAGATTCGTGTTGGCTGCAGTCGGGGCCGGTCCCACTACGTCCTCGTTGCAGTCTATCGCGACGTCGAGTACGCCACCGGTCAGCATGGCCTCCTCCGGCAGGCCGCCAACAGTCTGATTGCGGCAAGCATCACTGTAATACCGGCAACCTCATGTTCGACCATGTATGCCGGATGGACCGCTACGACGGCGACTCGATCCCCACGAGCAACGACGAGCGCGACGCGATCGTGACCGCGAGCGTCCCGTCCGCCGGACCGAGGTCTTCGAGCCGCTCCCCGGTGGGCGCAAGCCTGGAGGCGCTCGCGCGTTCGAGAAGCGGCGAGGCGATCGTTGCGCTCGTCGAGGTCTCCGCGCTGTTGAAGAGGATGAGCCGCACCAGACCGGGCCGCGGGCGGTCTGCGCCGAGCAGCCGCACCGACTGGTCGTCGATCCGCGCAAGCGTCGTGGTTTCCTCTCGCGGACAATCAGCGAGGACCGTCACCTCCACCTCGTGCGTGAACTGCTCGGCGACGAGCGGCACCCGCGCTGCCTCGTCGGCCGGAGAGCCGAAGACACCGTAGCGCAGCCGCAGGCGGCCGGGCTGACTCGCGGCGAAGTTCGTCTCCCAGTAGTTGTTCGCGGGCCACGCGACGAATAGGGGGTTCGCCGGGCGGTCGAACTCTTCCTCCGGCTTGTCGAAGCGGATGTCACCCGGCATCGCGAGCGGTGCCTCGGCGTTGCAGACGGTGATGCAGTACGAGTCGTCGAGCATGGAGACGTGCGTCTCCGAGGTGATCCAGTTCTTCGACGAGCCGGGAAGCTGCTCGCGAACCCACTCCTGCTCGACGCCACCGGCGTCGTAGCGCGCTCGCCAGCCGGCGTCGAGACCGAGCGTCGAGACGAGGTAGTACGACTCGGGATCGACGGTATCCTCCAAGTGCAGCTCGACGTTCACCTCCACCCAAGGGCGGTCGGCGTAGAGACGGATCTCGTGCTCGAACGAGCGTAGCCCGCGCACCGAGTAGCGCCGCTTCAGGCGGATCGCCTGTGGTGTGCGCTCCACGGTGAGCGAATCGAGCGACTCGACCCCGTGACGACGTCGCGCCCAACCTGAGTCCCAGCACGCAATAAGGTTGCGCTCCTTGTCGGTGTCGCGGTCGTAGTACGCTTTGCGTTTGCGGTTGAACCGCGGGTCAGGCTCTTCGCGAACGAGCTCGAAGAAGTCGTACGCGCTCCCCCGTGCGAGAAGCTCGCGGCGGTTGCGCTTGTCGTAGAGGCGGACGATCCGTCCGTCTCCGGCGGTGTATTCGAGGAGGTGGTACGGCGATTCGATCGCCCGCTTACCGACGCGTCGAGTGTTCTCCGCGCCGGTGCGGTCCTGCGGGTTATCGAGTGCGAACTGCAGCACCTCCAGCTCCTCGTTTCGCTCGATGAGCTGCGGCGAAAGATCGACCCGTCTCGCACGTTCGAAGGGGATTCGCTTCCACGAGTAGGGAGGGAGATCGACGCTCACGGCGATCGCATCAGCGAGCGAGTCAAACTGCCCAGGATCGCGATCGGCCAGTTTGAGCTCACGAAAATGACTCGCGAACATGAGGTTCCTGCCCCAGACCTGCTGTTCGGACCAGCCGGCAGGAAGGAGCGCCGTGCGTTCCACCGGGAGCGCGGTTGGGTTCACCACGAGAAAGCCCTCGGCCTTGCCGAACGTGGGTGGGTTGCCGGCGAGCGTCTGGAGCGTCGACTGCAGTACGTACGAGGAGAGTTCGAACGCATCGTACGCCATCGCTCGCTTCAGCCCGAGCTGGAGGACCGACTCGGGGTGGTACGGCCGGGAGACCGACATGCTCGCGCCCCACGTGTGCTCGTCGTAGTCGGTGAGGTGATCCCACGCTTTGCCGGTCAACCGCGCGCGGCGCACATCGTGGTGCACGCCTGCGCCGACGAATCCGGCGGCGCGCAGTCGCGACTTTGCGAGCGAGCTCAGCATCGTCTCGTGCGCGGTGCTCCCGGCGCCGTAGTTCCAGAAGTCGGACCAGTCCCCGGCATGGACAGGCAGCGAGCGACCGTCAAGCTCTGCTACGCGCTCGAGCAGCAGCTCCGGGGTCACGTACCGGACACGAACGTCCGAACCGGTCTCGTTCCACGCCTTCACGAGCCGCGCGGTCGCGAGGTTCGGCGAGCCGTTATCGTACATGACCGGAACCTGGGTCGTCGTGAGGTAGATGAAGTCGTACGGGTAGCCGCCGGGTACGAGGACGGACTCCTGGAAGCGGGCGAAGTTCTCCTGCATCCGCGCGACGTCGAAGGTTCCAACCTCGGTGATCTGGTCGAACATCGTGTAGTGCAGTCCGTTATGCACGAGCAACTCGCGCCCCGAGGGCGCCTGCCAGCGGAAGAAGTTGGGGCGTCGCCCCGGTCCGTCGCCGGAGGTGTGGAGGTTAATCGCCATCACGAGCAGCTCGACTCCGGAGTCGATGAGGATGTCCGCGGCGGCCCACGGAAGCCCGGTGACGTCATGCTGGAAGGCGACCCGCGCCGGGTCCCCGCTCCAACGGCGATACTCGCCGAGCGTCTGCATCTGATGGAGGAACGACCCGGTCGTCATGAGCGGGGTCCCGTTCACCTCGAGCGCTCCGGCGCCGAGCCTGCCCGCTGCGACTTGGCGTTGGAAACGTGCGATCTCGTCGTCTCCGGAGGTTTCCTTCCAGATGCGCGGCTGGCGGGTCACCTCGCACGTCCAGCGCGGCCGGGACTCCTCGTCCCAGTCGTCGGTCTGGTCCAGCAACTCGAGCGCCTGGTCGATGTAGTCCTTCTGGAACTCGCGGATCACCGGCTGCGTGTGCGTGTACCCGTGGTCGAAGTGACTGTGGTGCAGAAGCACAATCTCGCGGATCCTACCCATAGCGCCTCCCTTTTGTCTTCGCTTTCGCGACGCGAATGCGCCGTCAGACGTGACGACACGAAGCTCGCCTCGCCGTCACCAACGAAACGTTGATGTCAGGAAAAACATCGAGGTCTTCGTGCCCGCCCGCAGCGTGACGAACTGCCTGAGCGGAGTGCAGTGGAGAGACGATGCCGCTCTGGCTCTCCGGAACAACGGGTCCGCAGGATCGACAGTTGCACGCATACCTGCATATTCCCACGTTCACACCACGGTGCCAAGCCGTTCCGAGAGCAAGAGACAGCGACCGCGGCGGGTCAAACTTTGCGTCTTCCTGCCGCCTGAGGAGCTGACAATATCGCCCCCGCGGAATACCCTTGCGTGCCGGCTCTGCGCACCGATCGCCCGGCTTAGGAGAGCAAGCCCGTGCAGGGGTACGTCTACGCCGACCGGTCGCTGCCGCTCATGGAGAGGCCGGAGGGCCCGCGCGCGGGGGGCGCCGTTGAGCTCATCGTTGCAGCAGAAGAAGACTGATGCATCCATGCGCGCGTCTACGACTGCGCACGCGACGGATGGCCGTCGCGTCTGTGGCGGTACCTCGCCAGACTGATTCGCGTGGTTGACGGCGACACCTACGACGCACGCGTTTCGATCTACCGCGATCTATTGATCGACGAGCGGTTTCGCCTCGGCCGGGTGAACAGCCCGGAGATCTTCGGCGTAAGGCGCGACGGCCCAGAGTACACCGGCGGTATCGCGGCCCGCGACTATGTTGTCGCCCGGTTCCACGAGCACGAGGGACGGATGATCCTGTGCACGAGCCGACGCGGGAGGTGGCGGCGCTGGGTCGCCGAGGTGTTCGTGGGAGACTCCACGACCCGGCTCAGCGATGAGCTGCTGCGAGAGCAGCACGCGGTCCGGTGGTTTCGCGCTCCACGCCGCGAACCCCGGACGGGCAGACTCCTCGGCCTGATCGAAGAGCTCCGTGTGATGGGTCCAGTGCGTAACGACGTGGTTGCCCGACTCGAGCATCGACACGCATGAGCCGGAGCACAGATCATGCTATTCCCTGGAATCCCGACGACCCCCTGACCCCGACCGGGCCGGCCGGGTAGCGTCCCAGCTCGCAGCACGGTCCACTGAAAGCTGGCGGCGGACAGATGCAGCCCCATTGGCGGCAGTCGGCGAACACGACGCAGTCGCCACGGGCCTCCGGGGCTTCGTCGGTCCCCTGCGCCCAGCAAACTCCCGCGTCGCCGGTCGCGACGGGCAGCGTGAACTCGATGGTTTCTGTTCCGGCGACTGTGAGTGTCCCGGTCGCTTCGTCGCTCTCGATCACGAACTCGATCTGCGCATCGTGGTGGCTTCCTTCCACGCTCTCGCCTGCGGGCCCTTCGGTGACGTCGTCGCGAGACGCGATGCCGAGGATCTGGTCGTCATCGTGTGGAGATTCAGCTCGTGAAGGGCTACGTGCGCAACAACCATGAGGAGCAGAAGTCCCGTGATGGCGACGTTCCTGGTCCTCATACTGTCCCTCCCCTGGAACGGTTGGAGCTCTCTGATCACGGCGGGGCACCCGCGGAAGGGCCCCGCCGTCGATCAAGGGCGTCTCACGATCATCGCGACGCCGTGGGGCGTCTACTCGCTCGACCGTCGAACCGCGTTCAGGGTCTCGAGCGCGTTGATCCGACCTGCACCGAAGGCGGGGTCGCTGCGGCCGGGCGCGCCCTCGGCGCCCTGCTTGATGAAATTCTCGACGCGCCGCGGGTTCATGCCCGGGTCGATCTCACGAATCAGGGCGACGAGACCGGCGACGTGCGGCGCCGCGAACGACGTGCCACCCTGCCAACCGTACCCGTGCGCATCCGAACCGGGGAAATACGCGGTCGCGAGGATCCCGTTGAGCGGGAAGGGCCGCTCAGGAGCCGTACACGGGACGCACTCCACTGCGTACTCCGGCGGCACCGGCACGGGGAACGGCTCACCCGGAAAGAGGAAGCAGACTTCGGTCTCGTATCCGGGTTCGACGATCTCGCCGCCGCCGTACCAGTACTCGAGTGCGCCGCAGTAGCTGTCGACCGGATCTGCCATCCCGCCGCCCGGCGCGGCGACGTCGATTGCGTTGGTGCCGTAGTTCGAGTAGAAGGTCAGCAGGTCGTCGGCTCCTGTGGCGCTGGCGCCGATGGTCCCCGCGAAGCTCGTGTAGGCCGCCCACTCCCCACCGTGCTGGAGGTCCGTGGCACTGTTGCCGCCGGCTGCGGTGATGACCGTCCCTCTTCGTACCACCGAGTTGACGAGACTCTCTTCGATCCCGCGGAACCCACCGGCGTTCGCGTTGGGGGGAAGCGGCACGGAGCCGAGGCTGAGGTTTGCTACGTCGGCTTCGATCTCGGCGGCGTATTCGAGGGCGAGGAGGACGTCTGACGCGGACGAGCCACCGTCGGCGTCGAAGACGCGGATCGACACGAGCTCGGCGCCGGGTGCGGTGCCGAGTACGCCCACGCCCTGGGCCGCAGCGATGCCGGCCACCATCGTGCCATGGCCGAATAGATCAGTGGGTTCGCCGTCGTCGATCCGCTCGCCTCCTATGAAGGCGACGCTGAGGCTCTCGTTCAGGTTGGTCAGGTCGGGATGGCCGGGCTGGATCCCGGTATCGATGATGGCGATCCTCGTGCCAACCCCTG
>SLST01000551.1 GCA_007130265.1 Spirochaetales bacterium | reverse complement strand
TCCGATTCGCGGTTTTCCTTCCATCTTCTCTCCTGCGTCCATCGTATCAGACCTTGCGCTCGGCGAGCTCGCCGAACCGGTTCGCGATCGCGAGCGCCGGATCAACGGGCACCTCCGCGCGCTTCAAGTCGCTCGGGATTGAGATACGCGGCGTCGCGGCGGGCGTCTTGCCGTCGAACTGCGGCAGCCATTCGCGCTCGGCCTCGAGCATCTGCGTCGTCATCTCGCGAACCTCCGCGAGCGTGCAGACCGCGGAGGTCAGAGGGTCCATCGCGATCGCGTGCACGATGTGCTCGGGATCCGCGGTGAGCGCCGCCTCCACGGCGAGCGCCTGCACGGTGAGGTTGCTCTGATTGAGCGCGGCGCACTGCGGGGGGAGCGCCCCTACACGCAGCGGGTGCAGCCCGTGGCCGTCGACGTAGACCGGCACCTCGACGCAGAGCCCGTCCGGCAGGTTGGTGATGTAGCCGTCGTTTCGGACATTGCCCTGCAGCCTGAAGGCACGGTCGGTCCGGTGCGCCTCGAGGATATAGGAGCAGTATTCGTTACTCCGGTTGCCAATCGCGTCGTCCTCACTCTCGAGGTAGTTCACGCCCCCGTACTTCCCCGCGATCATCCGGCAGAAGTTGTAGTAGGCGCCGCTCTCGCCGCCGAAGGCCGGCTCATCGCAGTACTCCGCAAGGGCGCGCTCGCTCGACCGGAACCACGGCACGTACTCGGAGAGGTGACCGGTGGACTCGGTCATGAAGTACCCGAACTGACGCATGACCTCGCATCGCACCTTTTCGTTGACGTAGTACTCGGGGCGCTCGCACAGCTCGCGAAACCGTGGGTAGAGGTCCTCGCCGGTCTCCCGGTCGATGAACGACAGGAACCACGCCATGTGGTTGATGCCCGCGCAGGTGTAGTCGATGCGCTCCTTCGGCAGCCCCAGGTACCCCGCGACGAGGTCCATCGTCGTCTGCACGCCGTGGCAGAGCCCTATCGAGTCGATCGTGTCCGTGACACGGGCGATGAGCGAGCAGACCGCGCCCATGGGGTTCGTGTAGTTGAGGAAGAGCGCGTTCGGACAGAGCTCCTCCATGTCGCGGAGCATGTCTACGAGCACCGGCGCGGTGCGCAGCAGCCGGAAGACTCCGCCGGGCCCGAGCGAGTCGGCGATGCACTGGTCGACGCCGAACTTCAGCGGTATCTCGTAGTCGTGCCCGAAGGCCTCCACGCCGCCCACCTGTATCATGTTGATCACGTAGTCCGCGTCGCGAAGCGCCTCTCGCCGGTCGAGCGTGCTCGTGACGGTGGCCGGCAGACCGTTCGTCTGCACGACCCGCTTGAGAAACTGCTCCATCTGGTCGAGCTTGGGACGAGTGCGGTTCATGAGACAGATCTCGCTGTCGCGCAGCGCCTCCGTGGAGAGTATGTCCATGCTGAGCGTCTTGCAGAACACGAGGCTCCCGGCCCCAATCATCGCGATCTTCGGTCGTTTTCCTGGCATATGGTCCTCCCGTAGAACGATGGCTTATCATCACCCCTGGCGCCCGCGGCTGCAATGCTTCGTGTTGCCTTCTTTTGTACAGGATTGCCCCTGATTCTCGCCGGATCTATACTGCCGGCGTGACAGACCGACTCGAAAGAGCGCGGCTCATCCACGCGGGTCATGTGGAGCCGTCGCCCCGGTGGCACATCGCTGAAGCCTCACATCGTTTTCACGAGCTCATCGTCGTGGTCAGGGGAGCGATGCGCGTGCGCCTCGCTGGGCGGGTTCACACCGGGTCGGCCGGCGATCTGCTCTACTACCGTGCCGGAGAACCGCACGAAGAGTGGTCGGTTCCCGAGGATCCGGTGGAGACCTTCTTCGTCGCCTTCGAGCTCGCCGACGACGAGAAGGATCGCGGCTCCCTGGAACGCGACCTCGAGGGCCGGATCAGACAGCTCGCCCGGTGGCTCCACGAGGAGTGGCATCGCCACTCGGTGGGCTCAGCCGACCTGTGCCGAACGCTCTTCCACGCGATGCTTCTCGAGTGGGAACGCCTGTGCCGCCGCTCGAGTGAGCCACAACTCGTCGAACACGTCAGGGAGCTCATCCGCGATCGGATCGACGCGCACATCGACCTGGAGACGCTCGCGCAGGCGAGCGGACTCAGCCGCTGTTACTTCCTGCGGAAGTACAAGGCCCTCACCGGCCGCACCCCCATGGAAGAGGTGCGGGCAGAGCGGGTGCGACATGCGCATCACCTCATCGCCAATACCAACCTCCCCATGAAGGACGTCGCCGCCCGCGCAGGTCTGTGCGACGAGTACCATCTCTCCCACCTCATCCGGCGGTACCTCGACGTCACCCCCGGGGAGATCCGAGCGAGCATGCGGTGAGCGTCGCACGAGCGGCACGGCACCGGCGGCACCAGTTGATGAACGGTGCGAATCGGGGCACAATGGTCCACACGGAGAAACCATGAACCAAAAGAGTACCGACTGCCCGTGCGCATCGACGGGATGTCCGCGGCACGGAGACTGCGATGCGTGCCGCGCCTACCACCACGGCCGGGGGCAGAAGACGTCCTGCGAGAAGCTGGGTAAGTAGCAGCGGGAGGGACGAGGATTCGGCATGTCTGCCCAACCAGCGGCCAGATTACTGAAACAGATTGGGTGCGTCCTCGGCCTTGCGGTGGTCCTTCTTGGAGTGCCCCGCCTCGGCGGACTCGTAGCAGACCAGTTCGACTACTCGCAGGTAGATCCCGACGGTGCGTTCGCGTGGATCTCGGTTCACCACGTCGTCCAGGCGCTCATCTTTCTGCTGCTGATGATTCCTGTCGCCCGTCTCGGCAAGCTCGACTTCGGGTTCGGGTGGGGAGACCGGAAGACGGGGTTCTGGTTCGTGCGGCTCTTCGCGTTGATCTTCGTCGGGTACACCGCAGTGTCCATGGTCATCGTGCTCGCGACCGGCACATTCCAAACCTTCCCGTACCCCATGACGACACGGAACATCGTGGGGCACCTCGCCTTCCAGCTGCTTCTCTCAGGGCCGTCCGAGGAGCTCATTTTCCGCGGCTTCGCGATCACGATGCTCGCGTTCGCGGTGCAGGGCACCGTCGCACGCGGCAAGGTAAGCGCGGCAAACATCGTAGCGGCGGTCATCTTCGGACTCGCCCACGTCGGCATCTCATTCTCCCCGATCGCGCTCTCCTACGACCCCTTTCAGGTCGTCTACGCGATTGTGCTCGGCATCTTCTACGGTGTCTGCTATGAGCGTTCGAAGAGCGTCTACTACCCCATGATGGTGCACAGTATCAGCAACGTTTTCGCCGTGGGGGTGTCGATCATCGCGACGGCGATTATCGGATAGCGGGACAACCCCAAGAACGAAACCAAGGAGCGGCCAGTGAACCCAGTACAGATCAGGCGAGTCATCGCGGTCGTCGTGTCCATCGTCATCGTCGGCGGCGTGATCGTCCTTGGCATCCGCACCGTGGGCCGGTTCATGCCGCGTTTCGCACGCGAGGCGACGGAGTGGACGCGCGGCCGTCTGGATGAGACGGACGCGGTACGCCTTCCGTTCGAGCTCCCGGCAGACGCGCACTTCCAGGAGATCTCGATCGTCGGCGGCTGGAGGATCACGATAGGGGCGGGCGAGCACGACGTCGCGATCACCGCCGCCGGCCGCGCCCCCGGAGAGACGCGCGTCGCCGTGCGGGACGGTACGCTGCATCTCGAGACCTCGCTCACCCCTGGGGTGTCGGACACGCATCTCGTCGCGACCGTGAGCATGCCGGAGCTCTCCCGACTCGCGATCACCGGCGGCGCCGACGTCCGGATCGAGGGCGTCGAGGCGGACCGGCTCGAACTCACGGTGGACGGCGCCGCGTCGATCCGCGCCGACGAGTCGCGCTTCGAACATCTGCAGGTAGCGGTGCAGGGCGCGACCAACCTCGACTTCCGCAGCAGCCGCACGGTCAACGCCCACGTGGAGCTCGACGGCGCGTCGAACCTCTCGATCCGCATGGACGGCGGCCGGCTGACCGGGACGCTGCGGGGCGTCGGCAACGTCAACTGGACCGGCGAGGCGAGCGAAGAGGCGATCCGCGTCGACGGCATCGGCCGGGTGCGCAAGCAGTAGGCAGGTCGCCCCCACGCGACATAACCGCAACGGGCTATTGCGGACCGTCGCGGATTGCACCACCTTCTACGCGGAGGCCGCTATGTCTGCGCGATCAGAGCTCAGAAGGATCTCGGACACGGTCTGGGAGCTGCCCGCATCGTACAAGCCGTCGATGCAGGTCCCGGTGCGAGTCTTCGCCACCGAAAGCCTCATCGACGCGATGGATGAGGCGGTCTTTGAGCAGGCGGCGAACGTCGCCGCGCTTCCCGGGATCGTAGGACACGCCTTCTGCATGCCCGACGGTCACCGGGGGTACGGATTTCCCATTGGGGGAGTCGCGGGCTTCGACCCGGAGGCCGGCGTCATCTCGCCCGGAGGAATCGGCTTCGACATCAACTGCGGCATGCGGCTCCTGCGGACGAATCTCACCGAGCAGGAGGTTCGTCCGCGACTCTCCGAGCTCGCCGACCGGCTCTACACCGCGATCCCGGCGGGAGTCGGAGGGTCCGGGATGCTCGAGCTCGGCCAGAGCGAGTTCACCGAGCTGCTCGAGCGCGGCCTCGACTGGGCGCTCGATCGGGGGTTCGCGGAGTCCGACGACCTCGACCGGACCGAAGAGCGCGGACGGATGGAGGGTGCCGACCCCGCAAAGGTGTCGCCCAAGGCGATCGAGCGCGGGCGCAACCAGGTGGGAACGCTCGGGTCCGGCAATCACTATCTGGAGATCCAGGTGGTGAAGGAGAAGGCCGACGCTGTACTCGCCGACCGGATGGGCCTCGACCTGCCCAACCAGGTCGTGCTGATGCTCCACACCGGAAGCCGCGGTTTTGGCCACCAGGTCGCAACCGACTACCTGCGCACCTTCCTCTCCGTTATGAACGAGAAGTACCACCTTGATATCCACGACCGGGAGCTCGCGGCCGCCCCCTTCGACTCGCCGGAAGGCCGCGACTACTTCGCGGCGATGAAGTGCGCGGTGAACATGGCCTTCTGCAACCGCCAGCTGATCGCGAACCGCGCCCGTGAGGTCTTTTCGGATGTGTTCGGTCGCAGCCCGGAGGATCTGGGGATGCGCCAGGTCTACGACGTGACGCACAATACGGCAAAGCTCGAGGCGCACGAGATAGACGGCGAGCAGCGCACCCTGCTCGTCCACCGCAAGGGAGCCACCCGCGCGTTCGGGCCGGGAATGGAGGACCTGCCGGCCGCTTACGCGGAGACCGGGCAGCCGGTGATCATTGGCGGGAGTATGGAGACGGGAAGCTATCTGCTCGCGGGCCCGGATGGGGGAGGGCAGGCGTTCTACACGACCGCGCACGGGAGCGGCCGCACGATGGGACGCCGCGCGGCGAAAAAGCAGTTCCAAGGCGTCGACATCAGGGAGCGAATGCGCCGCTGCGGCATCGAGGTACGAGCCGTCTCGAACTCCGGACTCGCGGAGGAGGCAGGTGGCGCGTACAAGAGTATCGACGACGTCGTTGAGGCGGCGGAGGCCGCTGGCCTGAGTAGAAGGGTCGCGCGGCTCTCGCCCATTGCGAGCATAAAGGGATGAACGAGGCCGTGGGCGGTGGAACGTACCGCATAATCGACGACGAGTCGGTGTCGGACGTCGGTTTCGAAGCGTGGTCACAGACCCTGGAGGGGCTCTTTCGCTCGAGCTGGGACGCGACGCTTTCGCTCATGATTGGTGACGTGAACACCATGCGGCGCGAGGACCGGCGGCGCGTCAGCTGCGACGACCACGACCTCGAGATGCTCCTCTTCGACTTCCTGGGCGAGCTCATCTACCTGAAGGACGCACACCGTTCGCTCTACCGGATCGAGTCGCTCGCGG
>SLST01000174.1 GCA_007130265.1 Spirochaetales bacterium | reverse complement strand
GAGGGCGGCCTGCGTCTGGGGATCGTCACCGAAACGGGCGTGCGCAAGCTGGGCTGGGACGCTTATCGCGAGATCGGAACCGGATCCGCGCAAGAACGCGAATTCGAAAGCCTCGCCGACCGAATCATCCACCGATAGACGTTCCGCACCCATATCGTGCGCAGGGCGCTCGGTGTCGACATTCAGCCATTGCACCGCGTGCCACCTGGGGGATATTTCCTACTTGGGCGAGGAGAACAAGGTATCGATCGACGAAGCTCGGCGGATTCTGGCCGACGTGAACAGTCTGGCCGATAACCTGGCGACGCTCGACCGCACCGCGCGGCATCTGGCCGACAACGGAGTCGACTTGAAGAAGGAGCCCCTCTCGATCGGCCCGCTGCTGAAGTTCGATCCCCAGCGCGAAGTATTTCCCGACTCGCACCAAGCAACCGCGCTGACCACCCGCGAGTACCGCGAAGGATTCCTCTGCCCGACGCCCGACGCCGTGTAGCTGCCACGCCACCGGTCCCGCACCGGTGAGAGCCAGGTATGGCAACCACGCCCGCCGCATCCGCTCCCCGCCGGTCCCGCACCTGTGGAAGCCGGGTTTGACAACTACGGCCCGAAAAGACCCCCGTCCCCTTTGATTTTTCTCGGGTTGCCCCTTCGGCGGACCATGATCTTGTCGCCGACCCGGAACCGCCCCGGATTCTCGACGCTGAACGAGTCGGCGCCTACCGGAACATAGTTGTCAATGATTTCGACCGCGTTTTCCGCGTCGGTGGTTATTCCCCGGCCGCTGATCTGCACCAGGCTGCGGGTGGCCCGTCCGGGACGGATAAGCACGGTGGCATTGCGCCCGGCAAGGTGGTTCTTGAAATCATTCAGCCGACCGTTCCACGCATTGTATCAGAAGCAACAGCAGAAGACAGGGACTCTGCTCAAGGCGGCTTGCATGGGATCATGGTTATTGGACTCGAACGCCTTTCCGAGTTGTGTCGGCGGCGGCAGCCGCGTCGAGAACGGGAGAACAAAGCATGGTGAAGCGAACCTTGACAGCAGCGCTGTTGGCCGTCCTCGCGATCGGTGAAGCGTTTGCGGACGAGTTGGCTTGGCTGGACGCCTACAACGTCGCGTGGAGCACGCCCAGCAAGAACTCCAGCGAGTCGATGCCGGTCGGCGGCCACGACATGGGCTTGAACGTGTGGGTGGAAGACGGCGAACTGCTCATTTACCTGGCGCGCGCCGGCTGCTACGACGAGAACGGCGCGCTGCTGAAACTCGGCCGCCTGCGGGTGAACCTGGAGCCGAACCCGTTTGCCGGCGACGGCTTCTTCCGCCAGGAGCGGAAGCTGCGCGAGGGCTGCGTCGAAATCCGGGCCGGCCGGGGGGATGCGCGCGAGAAGATCCTCTCGTCTCTGGGCTATTCGTTTCGCGGCAAGCTCCGCTTCCCGCGCAAGAAGAGCCACCGGAAGTTACGTCACGGCTTTTCCATCTGCCAGCGGGCCCCCGCGCCCGAGACCAGCAAGACGTTCCCCCACGCGGTGAAATCGCCGGTGCGGATGATGGTCTTGACGTTCCGGCTGCGGCACTTCAGGTCGGCGTGCGGAATCACGTCGACGTCCACGCCTTCGCCGAACGACTGCGCGACCCTCGCGAAGTAGCTCGGGTTGTGCCGCCGCGTTTCCTCGGCCATCACGATCTTCTCGACCGAATGCACCTTTCGCAATTCGGCTAGAACCGCAGCGATAGGCGGGACGCCTTCCGAAAGGGCGACGTCGATCACTTCGACACCGTCCGGGCAGGGAAAGCCCGCATCGACCACCATCAGTTCGTCCATGTGTCCCTGGCGCCCCAGCGCGGCGTCGATCGGCCCGTTGAGCATTCCCACTTCTTTCACGATGAGCCCCTGTAGGTGGTTTCGAGTTGCACGTTCCGATGCGCGTTCCACGATTCCTTGAACCGGCCGTACCCGGCCCGCGTCGGGAACACGTGCTGGTCGTTCCACAGCAGGCGCCAGTCGCCGTCGGCTTCCGGCCAGAGGAAGACCTGGCCCCAAATCAGCCGATTGTTGGCGTCGATGCCGGGATGCTCCCGCGTTCCGTCCCCGGAAATGCGCAACATCTGCTCCGGCGAAAGCAGGTCTTCGGTGGCGGCCTTCAGGTTGTCGAGCATCCAATCACTGCGCGTGGCCATGGCCACGTACCCGCCGCTGCGGTCCTGCCGCTGATGCGCCCAGCTCAGGCACACGCGCGCCGGCGAAACGCCCAACTCCGACGCGATCCGGCCGACGACCGGGTCGGCCAGGTCGGCGCGATGCTCCCGGAAGGTGTCGCGGGCCGGGCGGTTGGGCGAACCGAGCGCCATGTAGCCCGTGCAAACGATCCCCTCCGACTCGAAGTAGCGGCGCAGTTCGGTTTGCTGGAACAGCGGGTGCATTTCCATCTGGTTGACCACGGGCCGGTCGGCGGCGGGAACGTCGCGCAGCAGCAACTCCATGGTCGCCCGCGTGTGGTTCGACGTGCCGACGTGGGCGATCTTCCCCGCCTGCTTGAGCCGGACGATCTCGCCCCACGTTTCGAGGAACGCCTCGTGGATGTACGGTACGGCGTCCGGGTTGCGGTGGTCGCCACCGCAGCCGGGCGCATGCACGTTCGGCCAGGGCCAGTGGTTCAGGTACATGTCGATCCGCTCGACGCCCAACGCCTCCAGCGTCGCGTCGAGGGCCGGCGCCACGTCCTTCGGCGTCATGTGGCCGTTCCAAAGCTTGCCGGTGAGGAACAAGTCATCGGCCGATGTTATAGAACCCTCTTGCACGGCGCGACGAATGGCTGCGCCGACGATCGCTTCATTCTCGTACGCGCGGGCCGTGTCGATGTGCCGCCAGCCCAGGCGGATCGCCTCCACCGTCGCGTCGAACATGTGCTCCTGCGCCCAGTCGGAATGGAACGTGCCGAACGCCGCGGCGGGCATCGCCGCGCCGTCGGGCAGTTCAAGCTGATGGACCCGACCGGGATCGATGCCGTCAAGGGTCGTGTCGATACAAGCCGGATCCGGCGTTGCCTGGCAAACGCTCATGGGAAACTCCTTTCGTATTGCATCATGTGTTATGGGTTCTACAGGTCGACGAACACCTTCATGCTCTTCTCGCCTTGTTGTTCGATGAAGTCGTAGGCGGCGGCAAACTGCTCGAATGGGAAGTGCATACTGTCCATCGGCTCCACGACTACGTCGCCGTTCGACACCAACGCCACTGCTTCCAGGAAGTCGTCCCGCTTGTACATCAGCGTGCCGACGATCGACAATTCGCGGTCGCCCACGACCGACATATCGACCCGCGGCGGCTCCTCGTACACGGCCACGGCGACGATCCGGCCGCCCTTTTCGATCGAATCGACCACCTCGGCCAGGGCCGGCTCCACGCCGGCGCATTCGAACGCCACGTGGAACCCCTCGCCGCCGAAGCATCGGCGGCCGGCCTCCTTGAGGCTTTCCTCGCGGGCGTTCGACGTGCGTTGAAGCCCGCACTGCCGCGCGACGTCGAGGCGGTACTCGCTCACGTCGCGAATCAGCACGTTCGCGCCGCGGACCCGGGCCAGTTGCGCCACCAGGTTGCCGATCGGCCCCGCGCCGGTCACCGCCACGTTCTCGCCCGCCAACGCGCCGGCCCGCCGCGTGCTGTGGCAGCCGACGGCCACCGGCTCGATGAACGCGCCCTGCTCCCAGGTGAAGGTGTCGGGCAGCGGCACGATGCTGGCTGCCTCGGTCATCCAGTAGTCCTGCGCGCAGCCGGGCGCCTGGAAGCCCTTCACGCGCAGGGCGTCGCAGATGTTGTAATCGCCGCGCCGGCAGGGGGCGCATCGGCCGCACACGATCTGCGGCGCGGCGGTCACCCTGGCCCCGGGCCGCATACCCAACACGCCCTCGCCGGCCGCCACCACCTCGCCCGCCCATTCGTGCCCCTGCACCACGGGATAGCCGGTGAACGGGTGCAGCCCCTTGTTGACGTGGACGTCGGAGCCGCAAATGCCGATGCGCCGCACGCGCACCTTCACCTCGCCCGGCCCGGGCGACGGTTCGGGCACGTCGCGAAACTCGATAACTCCCGGGTGGGTCATGACCGCTTGTCGCATACGCGATTCCTTCTTTCCAGTGTCGACTCGGGTGTCGATCGGGTTACCGTTTATCGAAATACGTAATAAAGGACTGCCATGAGCGCCAGCAAGGCCAGGGTTAACGTTCGCGGGTCGTGCCAGCCCCGCAACCTGCCGTAGAAGATCACTGACACGGGGTTCGGCCAGGTGGTTTGCTCGACTTGTTCCGGGGCGGGAGCCGGCGTGGCCAGCGAAATGCCCGCGAAAACGACGGACCACACACAGAACATCAAGAATGCCTGGATCATGAATGGGATGCCGAGTCCTCGGCGGGGATCGGAAATCCACTCGACGCCGCCGAACGCGCCCGTATCGGCCAGGAACAAGACGAACCCGAACGTCAGCCCCAGCAGGAGCGTGGCCACGGCGGCCTGCCGCGTACCCCGCTTCCAGAAGACGCCCCAAAGGAATACCGTCGTAATGGGCGGCGCCAGGAACAGGGCCGGAATCTTGTTGATGATCTCGAAGATCGTCCCGAACCGGCCGCCCTGGGTCGACCAGGCCATTGCCAGCAGCATGACCGCCACCGCCGCGATGCGCCCGATGCGCACCTGGGCCGCGTCGGAGGTTTGCGGCCGGAAGTGCCCCACAATGTCCCGCGCCACCAGCGTCCCGGTGCTGTTCAGCGCCGCGGCGATCGTGCTCATCAGGGCCGCCAGCAGCGAAGCGGCCATCAGCCCCAGCAGGCCCGTCGGCATCAGCCGCTCGATCATCACCGGCAGGGTGCTGGCCGCGTCGTCGCCAATTTCTTCGCGGAAAATGACGAAGGCGATCGTACCGGGCAGCACCATCAGGAAGACAGGTGTAATTTTCAGCAAGCCCGCGAACAGGGCGCCGTTCTGGGCGTTGCGCTGGTCCTTTGCCCCCAGCACGCGCTGGACAATCACCTGGTCGCTGCACCAGTACCACACGCCCAGGACGGGGTAGCCCAGCAGGATGGCCAGCCAGAAGAACGGCCCCTCGGTGCGCAGCATGCTCAACCGGGGTGTGCGGATCGTCGCGCCGGTTGAGAGATACCGGTTCATATCGGCGATCTCCAGCACGCGAAGCCGCGCGGCGTCGAGGTCGGCGGCCGCGCCGGCAAAGTCCGCTTCGAGCCTGCCGAATTGTTCCCAGCGGTTCGGATCGGCAAAGGCGGCGGCCAGTTCCAAGTGCTGGGCGCCTTGCAAGACGCCGGCGACGAAATCGAGCTTCTGACCGTCCTTCACCTGCACGCCCAAGTGCCACGTCAAGTCGGCCGCTGCGGCCTCCGGTTCGGCGGCGAGCGTCTCGAGCGCGTCGGCCGCGGCCGCGAACGCCCGGCCACCGGTGCGATGCATCGCATCGGCCAGCGGATCGGCCGTTTGCTCCGTGGCGCCCGGGGTGGCGGGCGGCGCCGTCGGCCGCTGTTCATGCCCCAGCGGCGCGCCGACCGCTCCCGCCCCGCGCATTTCCAACAGGACCCGCAGCGCCGTCAGCCGGTCGGCATCCCGCAACGCTTCCCGCACGTCGGCCAGCCGGCTCGTGGCCTGCGTCCTCGCGCCATCCGCCTGTTCGGCGCGGTCGGCGCGGTCCAACCGTTCGGCCTGGTCCAGCGCCCCGCCGATCGCGCGAAACTCGCCCGCTAGCGCCGCCAGCGAGTGGGGATCGTTCAGCAGCCAGTCGGCCCCGGTCAGAATCGTGTGGCCGTGGTCCAGCGCCTCGGCACTGTGCCGCACGTCGATGCGCCGGTTCAGGTCCGCCCAGGAGCGGACGCCGTGCTCGGGCAGGCGGCTGATCGCCAGCACGGTAACCAGGACCGCCCCGCCCAGCAGGATGACCGTCTGGATGGTCTCGGTCACCACGATCGCCCGCAGCCCGCCGATGACCGTGTACACGGCCGTGACAGCCGAGATGACCCAGATCGCCAGCCACACGTCGATCCCGAACAAGGTTTCCAAGACCTTCGAGCCGGCATACAGCGAGATCCCGATGTGGATCAGCAGCGCCGAGAGGATGGCCATGACGGCCATGATCGACCGGGCCAACGAACTGTACCGCTTCTCAAGGAACTCCGGCAGCGTGGAAATGCGGCTGCGAAGGTAGAACGGCGCGAACACCAGCGCAAGCAGGATGAGCGTGAAGGTGGCCATCCACTCGAAATTGCCGACGACCAGGCCCTTGGCGTAGCCGCCCTCGGCCAGGCCCACCAGATGGATGGTGGAAATGTTCGAGGCGAACAGCGCGGCGCCGATCACCGGCCAGCGCAGGGAGCGGCCGGCCAGGAAGTACACGTCCCCGGTCAACTTCACCTTGCGCACCGACAAGAGACCGATGGCCATGATCCCGAGCATGTAGACGACGATCACGGCGAGATCGAAAAAAGCGATGTTCAACGCAATAGCCCTCCGAGTGCCACGGTGGTGCCATCCTTTTCAGCCCTTTCGTTTCCGGTTGCAGGCCGCGCCCATGGTTCAGGCACACGCCGTGTGCCGAGGGTTCCGGCGAATCGACCTTCTTGCACCGAGAAACGTACAAACCGGTAGTTTACAAGGTCGCCGCTTGACAGACATCCCCATTTCCGGCAAAATAACCACCAATTACGGTGCGCGGCCGATTCGGCACCGAACGGTACCATCGCAAACCCGGGAAATGCCTTCATGCGTAAAGCACCTCGTGTCGCCTTGCTTCTCCAAGCCACCAGGGGGTTCGACCGGGGCTTGCTGACGGGGATCGTCCGCTACGCCGTGCTCCACGGCTCCTGGACCTTCTACCGCCCCCCGCACAGCTACCTCAGGGCCCAATGGCGGTTCGCGCCCAAGGACCTCGAAGCCTGGAAGCCCGACGGCGCCTTCTGCCCGGTCAACCAACTCGACAAGTTCACGCCGCTGGGCGTGCCGCTGGTCGCCTACGACGTGAGCGAGTATTCCGGCCCCGTTCCCGCCGTCCTTTCCGATGATGCGAAAGCGGGAAAGCTCGCCGCCGAACATTTCCTGAAGCTCGGCCACCGCCATTTCGCCTTTTGCGGCTACGGCAGCATCGGCTGGTCGCGCCGGCGGTGCGAGGTGTTCCGCACGGCGGTCGAGGAAGCCGGGTTCCGCGTCGAGGTGTACCGGCTCGGCGGCCGGGCGCAAATCCCCTGGCCGAAGGAAGAACCGGCCCTGCGAGAATGGCTCCATTCCTTACCCAAACCCCTCGGCCTGCTGTGCGCGAACGACGATCGGGCGGAATCGGTCTTCGAAATCTGCCGCGGGCTCGGCTTGGGCATTCCGGAAGACGTGTCGGTCCTCGGCGTCGACAACGACCAATACGTGTGCCAGATGCAGAATCCGCCTCTGTCGAGCATTACGATGGCGTCGGACCGGGCCGGCTATGAGGCGGCGGCCCTGTTGGAGCGCATGATGCGAGGCGACGAGTCGATGGCCGGCCAGCGCATCCTGGCGCCCGCCACCGGCGTCGTCGAGCGCCAGTCGACCAGCGTGCTGATGGTTGGTGACCCGCACGTCCGCAGCGCCCTGCGGTTCATCCGCGAGAACGCGACCTGGGCGACCCAGGTTTCCGACGTCGTCCGCGCCGGCGAGCTTTCCCACCGCGCGCTGAACGAGCGGTTCCAGGCCGAGTTGGGCTGCTCGATCAAGACGCAGTTGGCCGGCGCCCGCGTCGCGTACATTTCCCGCCTGCTCATCGAAACCACGACGCCTATCCAGGAGATCGCGCAGATGGCCGGCTATGAACACGACCGCCACCTTTCCCGCTACTTCAAGCGCTCCACCGGCCTGACCCCCGCGGCGTTCCGGCGCAAGTACACGTTGCCGTAGCGGGCCGCCACCCCGCCCATTCACTGAATCAGCCGCAACGCGCGAGCGTCCGGTTCCGTTGGGTCGCGTTTGACCGGACCGTACGCGCGAGCCGGGGCAATACAAGCACGAAGCGCAAGCGAGTGGAGGACCGAGTACGGAGTACGGAGTCTCCCATCTTCCATCCACCATCCTTCCTTTTGCGGGCTACGGCCTTGCCGTGGTATCGCCCGCCGAGTATACTCATGTACCACCTCGCCGAGCCAGGTAACGCTGGAAGGACTCAACGACGTGCTTACGCGGCTCCACCTTGATCGTTTAGCTCCGGACGAGGCCTCGCCACTAGTCGCCGCGTGAGGGGCCACGGCACGGGCTCGGGCGACCCCCGATCTTCAGCAACGTCTCGGTGCCCCCGCTTTGCCCGCCAATTCACTTCGCCCGCCCCGGCTTCGCCTTCCTGATGCAGCGCGAAAACAACCACGACGGCCCTTCGCACTTCTACTACACGTACGACCGGGGCAAGGCGTGGGCCGGGCCGTTCCGGTTTCCCAACCTCGACACCCACGGGTTCGCCGCCCGCACCGACTACCTCGGCGACGGCCCGGACGAAATGCTGGTGTTCCTGACCGCCGCGAAGCGCGACGGGCGGGAGGGCCGCGTCGTGGCCACGCGAACGGCCGACGGCGGCATGACGTGGCAGCGCCGCGCTTGGATCGGCCCGGAGCCCGCGCCCGGCCGCGACTTCGCCATCATGCCGGCCACGGTGCGCCTTTCGCCCGAGAAGCTTCTGACGGTCGTCCGCCACCGGGAGGGGGGCCGCACGTGGCTGGCCGGCTACGCTTCGGAGAATAACGCCCGCACCTGGGAGCGGCTCGACGACCCGGTGACGGACAACGTGAACACCCCCGCGGCCCTGTTGCAACTGCCCGACGGCCGGCTCGTTCTGGCGTACGTCTTCCGGCGCGGCGGCGGCGAGGGGTCGAGCGTATGCGTGCGCATCAGCACCGACGAGGGGCGGTCGTGGGGCGACGAGATGGTGCTGCGCGGCGACGAGGGCGCGAACACCGACGTCGGCTATCCCCGCATCGTCCGCCGCCCGGACGGCAAGTTGGTCATCACCTACTACTGGAACCACGCCATGCGCGAAGACCTGCCGCGCTACCGGTACATCGCGGCGACCATTTGGGACCCGGGAGAATGAGCGCCATCTTGCCACGGGGGATCGTTTCCGTCGTGCAAACGCCCTTCGACGCGGGCGGGGCCGTGGACGTGGCGAGTCTGCAACGGCTTGTCGACGATGCGGTGCGGGGAGGCGTGGCCGGGCTGCTTTCACCCGTGGTGGCCAGCGAGACGGCGCATCTGTCGGTCGACGAGCGCGAAAAGGTCGTCCGCCGGGTTGCGGAAGCCGCCGCCGGCCGGGTGCCGCTGATCGTCGGCGCGTCGAGCGATTCGCCCGAAACGTGCCGATGAGTTGATTGACCACTACCTTCGATTGGAATACGATACGTAGTCGCCGGTCCACCATGCATTGAAAGACAAACCCATGACCACGCACCTACGCTGTTCCCATATTGTCTTGGCCGTGTTTGCGGCAATCATGCCCGCCACTTGGGCCGCCGCCGAGGAACCCGGCAACCCCGGCACGTTCGCCCTGTGGGACGAGCAGGTGCCGTGGCCTGCGCTCCACGAGCGGCAGCGGCCGGAGGGGGCGGTCGACGTGCTGGTGCATCGGGCGTGCGAGGAGTACCGGTTCCTGCACGACAACGCCGTGGTGTGGCACGCCGATACGCTGTTCGCAGCCTGGTACAACTGCCCCCGGCACGAAATGCAGGAGGCCTCGGCCATCCGCGGGCGCCGATCCCGCGACGGCGGCCGAACCTGGTCGGGCGTGGAAGTGATTGCCGACGACCGGGCCGGCAAGGGCATTCTGTACGTGCCCGTGGCGTTCCTATCGCACGGCGGAACGCTTTACGCCTACGTAACGAACATGGTCGGGGCCGACCTGGTGGTCAACTGCGAGGTGTTCGCCCTGGACGAGGCAGCCGGCCGCTGGGAATCGCGCGGGTTCATTGCCGATATGTTCCTGCCCAACTGCACGCCGGTACGGATGGACGACGGCAATTTCATCATGGCCGGCCGGGTGGCCGACCGCCCGCGGACCAAGCCGGAATGGCCGGCCGTGGCCATCAGCGACGGCGAGAACCTCGCGCGGCCGTGGACGGTGGTCCGCCTGATGGACGAGCGCCTGCCGCCGTTCCCCGAAACGACCGTGTGGGTCGACGGCGCCGACGTAACCGCCATGGTGCGCGCGCCGGGCGGCGGCCGGGCGTTCACCAGCGGCGACTACGGTCGCACGTGGAGCGGCCCCCTGCCCAACAACCTGCCCATCGAGCACAGCAAGCTGTACGCCGGCCTGTTGAGCACGGGCCAGCGGTACCTCGTCTGGAACGTGCCGGCCGAGCCGGGGGGCCGCCGCAGGAACGAACTGGTCATCGGCGTCGGCCGGCCCGGCGGGCAGCGGCTGGCGGCCGTGTGGCAGATTCGGCACGGCCATTCGCCAGAATTGGGCGTCGGGCCCGAGTGGTCGTACCCGTACGCCGTAGAGCACGACGGCAAGCTTTACGTGATTTACACTTCGCAGAAGAACCACAGCGCAATGACGATCATTCCGGTCGAGTCGCTGGCCATCGAGTAGCGCGCCGGTGTAGGCGGCTGCCCGCCAGGTGCTCGGCCGGTTGGTTTTGGTCCGGTCTACCGCCACTGCCGCGCCCTCGCCGCCCCCCCGCCCCCCCCGCCAAGCCGGTCGGATTTTCGTTTCCAGATTCAACACGGAGGACTACTTCGTCGGCGGCCGGGCTGCGGTATATCCCCTCGCTGATGCTCCCAGGGCCTGGCCCAAATCTTCAGCGTCGCCCTGGCCGATGGAAAACTGGCATTCGCCGACCTGATCGACGGCACCCTGCAGCCGGTGCCGTGGGGCCTGTCGCTGGACGAGAGGACCGTGAGCATGATGGTGGCCATGTTCATGTTTCTGGGGACCAGTCTTTACGTGTTCTTCCAGGCCTTCCCGCAACCGGAAGCGGCCGAAATGCTCGACGGCACGCGCAACGCCGAACAGGTGCTGCCGTTTTTCATTATGAACTACGTGCCGCGGGGCATTACCGGCCTACTCATTGCCGCGGCCCTGGCGGCGGCCATGTCGTCGCTCGATTCGAGCATCAACGCCATCGCCACCTGCGGCGTAACGGACATCTACCGACGGTTCCTGGTGCGCGACCGCGACGACCGCCACTACCTGCGCGTGGCGTGGGGCATCGCCGCGGCGGCCGCCCTGATGATCGGCGGCGCGATCTATCTCGCCCGGGCAGACACCATGACGATCCAGCATACGCTGACCATTGTCGTGTCGCTGCTCAGCGGAGGAATGCTCGGGATCTATCTGCTCGGTTTCCTCACCCGGCAAGGCGGCGCGGCGGCCGTTTGGGTCGGCATCGTTTGCACCACGCTGTTCACGCTGTGGAACCTGCTGTCCGGCGCCAACATGCTGCACGCCGCGCTCACCGCTCCGTTCGAATTATACTGCACACAAATCATCGGCAATCTGATCATGTTCACCGTCGGGTACCTGGCCGCATTACTCCTGCCCACGTCGCGGCGAGCCGTGGCCGGGCTGACGATTTTGGAACCGGAACCCGAGCACTAATCTGCATTGCATCAAGCAATTCCCAACGAGGAGTGATTCACCATGAGTCCGCCGCAGATTCTCGAGAAACCGGACGGTGCCGAACGCGCGGGCCTTCGCCTGATAGAGCGCCAAGCGGGTCAGGGCGCGCTGCGAAGCGTAGCCTTCGCTCGGCAGCGCCTGGTGCAGGAGCAACGCGGTATCGAGCATCTCGCCCAGCGCATCGAGGTCGGCAATCTCGCCCGCTTTCATACGCCACCACACTTCGTTCAAGCGCGGCGGGTGAAAGGCCAACTCGTAACAATACTGGAGTTTCGCTCGGTCGATCATCTCAGCCCAACCCCCACGCGGCCATATCGTCCTGCAAGTTCCTCAGGTTGTCGCGGACCACCGGATCATCGGCAAACGGAGCCGGGAGCCGTTCCACCGCGCGCTGGACGTGCGCGAACGGCGCCCGGCCGGCAGCCAGTAGATACTGAATGTCGCTCCGGTCGAGTTCATCGTAACGGATCAGTTTGCTGGCCACCAAGTCGGCGATGTCACCGGTGCGAATCTGAAGTCGTGCGCCTTGCCAGAGCGTCAGCCCCGTTCCCTCCACGGGCGGCGGCAGGCACAGCCTGAGCGGACCGACCCATTTGGTTGCCTCGGTTCCCTCCTGTTTCGCCCCGATCCATGCTGCAACCGGCCCCGGCAACCAACCTGTCTACACCCACCCGGAAAAGCTATAGATTGTCTCGCATACCACCTCCAAAACCGTGCCGCCACCCACCGAGACTAGGTTTCCGCCAGAATTGGTGACGATTTCGCCTGTATTGGGGATGCAAACCCGCGGAGCCTCCGGTTATCATATTAAGCGACCCGTTGAAAGTCCACGAAAGACGAAAGGAGTAATCGCATGCACAATAACATTCTTGCCCGAAGCCTGATGGTTCCGATGGCCGTGGTGCTGGTGGCTGCCGGCTTGGAGCGGGCCGCCGCCGAAGCGCCTCGGACGCACGACTGGCCCATGTGGCGCTACGACGCCCGCCGCAGCGGGAATGCGCCGCACGATTTGGATGAGGATCTGCACCTGCACTGGGTGCTTCATCTGCCCCAGCCGCAGCGGGCCTGGCCGGAACAGATCGACGACCATGGCAAGCTGGCCTTCGATACCTCGTACGAGCCGATCGCCGCCGGCGGCCGGTTGTTCGTCCCGTCGATGATCACCGACAGCGTGACGGCCTACGACCTCGATTCCGGCGCCCGGCAGTGGCGCTATTACACCGACGGACCGGTTCGGCTGGCGCCGGCGTTCAGCGAGGGACGCGTGTATGCGGCGTCCGACGACGGCCACCTCTACTGCCTCGATGCGGCGCGGGGCGAGTTGCTCTGGCGATTTCGGGCGGTTCCAAGCCGGCGGACCGTTCTGGGCAACGAGCGGCTCATCAGCATGTGGCCGGCGCGGGGGGCGCCGGTGGTGCACGACGGCGTCGTCTATTTCGCGGCCGGCGTGTGGCCCTTCGAAGGCGTGTACCTGTACGCGCTCGACGCCGAAACCGGCAGGGTGCGATGGGAACATTCCGGCGCGGGAACCTATTCGAGCGACTCCTATAGCGACTCCGCGCGCTCGTTCAGCACCATCGCACCCCAGGGGTACCTGGCGGTGGCCGGCGACCGCCTGATCGTCTCGGGCGGCAGGACCACGCCGGGGGTATTCGACCGGGCCGACGGCGCGCTGCTGCGGTTTGATCGCGTGGACAAACGCGACGGCGGGTTCGCCGTGTTCGCGCCGCCCGATTACGAAGGCATCAGCCCACGCCGATTCCTGTTGCCGGTGGACCGCTGCGTTATCCGGACCGGTTCCCAAACGCACGACAGCCGCCGGTGGTCCGAGAGGGTGGACGGCCGTGTATGGCGCCTGTTGGCAGCCGACCGGCGGCTGATCGCCGTTACCGAGGAAGGCCGTATCTACGTATTCGGCCCGGGTGAACGCGAGGCCGAAGTCCACCAGGACGGCGCCGACGAGCTGCCGGAACAGGACGACCCATGGACCGAGCGCGTTGCCGACCTGCTGCGCGATACCGGCGCGACTGCCGGCTACGCCGTCATGTTCGGCGTCGGTTCCGGGCGCCTGCTGGACGAGTTGCTAGCACAATCGGACCTGCACGTGGTGGCCTTCGACCCCGATGCCGATAAGGTCCGGCGATTTCGCGAGCGGTATGACGGCGCAGGACTGTACGGCCGGCGGGTGGCGCTGCACGAGGGCGACGCGCTGTC
Organism: Spirochaetales bacterium; assembly: GCA_007130265.1. Lineage (GTDB taxonomy): Bacteria > Spirochaetota > Spirochaetia > DSM-27196 > SLST01 > SLST01. The sequence continues at coordinate 6,159 of SLST01000174.1, read as the reverse complement.
CACCGAACTGCCGCCCTACATCGCCGGCCTGGTGGTTTCGGAGGACCCGAGGGCGGCCGGCCTGGCCGAGGGCCAGTCGTTCGCCGAGGCCCTGTTTCATCCCTTGCGCCCTTACGGCGGGGCGGCCTTCGTGCCCCTGGAGGAAAGGCAGCAACGGGAATTCGCGGCGGCCGCCGAACGTGCGGAACTCGAGGGGGCCGAGATGCACCGTGAACGAGACCACGTCCTCCTCCGCCGGCCCGGCGCGCTGCCGGGGTCTGATACCTGGACGCACCAATACGCCGACGCGGCCAACACCGGCTATTCGGCCGACGACCGCGTGAAGGCGCCGCTGGGCGTTACGTGGTTCGGCGGCACCACCAACGAGAAGACGCTGCCCCGCCACATGTTCGGCCCGGTTCCCCAGGTCGTCGAGGGGCGCCTGATCATCCTCGGCGTGAACCACCTGAGCGCCCGGTGCGCGTACACGGGCCGCGAAATGTGGTCGGCCGAGTTGCCCTTGGCGGGCGAGTTCTTCACCAGCCTGGCCCATGAAGAGAGCTTTCGGCCGGGAGCGCGCGTTTACTTCCCCAGTCACCACGGCGCCAACTTCGTCGGCAGCACGTATGTTTCCACGCCGGACAGCGTTTACATCCTTCACGGCGACCGGTGCCTGCGCCTGGACCTGGCCACCGGCGAGAAGCTTGCTGCGTTCGAGTTGCCCGACCGCGACGACCTGCACGCGATGCTCGACGATCCGTCGCCGTCGTATGCCGCCCGGGTGACCGAGGAGCGCGACCGGCGCTGGGGCCACCTGAGCACGTGGGGCGATTACCTGATCGTCGGCGCGTATCCGCACATCTATCAGCGGCGGCCCGACCGGCCCGACCTGGAGAGTCCCCGCGGCAGCAACCACATCGTCGTCGAAGAGGGCGTGCCGTGGCACTGGAACGCCACGTCCAGCGAGTACCTGTTGGCCATGCACCGGCACACGGGGGAGATCCAGTGGGTCCAACAGGCCCGGCACGGCTTCCGCCACAACGCCATCGCCACGGCCACCGGCCGGACGTTCGCCATCGACCACGTTTCCGAAGAGGTCTGGTCGTGGCTCGGGCGGCGCGGCGTGGAACCCGACGCGAAACCGCAACTGCGCGCCATCGACGTGCGCACCGGCGACACGCTGTGGACCTACGACGACCACGTATTCGGCACGTGGCTGGCCTACTCGGAAGAGCACGACGTGTTGATCCAGTCGGGGCGTCCCGGGGGGCGTTGCACGCTGCCCGACGAGCCCCGCGAGGAAATCGTGGCGTTGCGCGGTTCCGACGGCAACGAACTCTGGCGCGCCCGCGCCCCCTTCGGCCACGGGCCCCTCGCGCTGCACGACGCCCAGCGCCGCATCCTGCCGGTCAGCCTCGATTTGCTCACCGGCGAATCGGTCGGGCGCGAGCACCCGATGACCGGGGGCGACGATTCCTGGCGTTTCACCACCAACAAGAGGTGCGGCACCCAGAACGTCAGCAGGCACTTGCTCACCTTCCGCTCCAGCATGGCATCGTACCACGATCTGGTCAACGAGAGCGGCACGGGCAACCTCTCCGGCGTTCGGGCCGGTTGCACGAACAACATGGTCACCGCCGACGGCGTGCTGAACGTGCCCGAATACACGCGCACCTGCTCATGTGCCTACCAACTTCAGACCTCGTTCGGGCTGGCGACCATGCCCGACGTCGAGGTATGGACGCTCAACAACCACTCCGACCCGGAACCCGGAACGATCCGCGCCGTGGGCATCAACTTCGGGGCGCCCGGCTGCCGCGTGGCCGACGGCCTGCTGTGGGTGAACTATCCCGAGCACCGGCACGTTTCCCGACCGAGCATACCGTTGGAAGTCGAGACGGCCGACGGCGAGGCCCCGCAATGGTTCCACCGGCACTCGTTGCGCGTGGCTGCCGGCGGCGCGGGACCGCGGTGGGTTGCGGCCAGCGGCGTCGAGGGCGCGCGCCGCGTCCGCCTCGGCGGACTCTACGGTGGCGCCGACAACCCCGGAAGCGGCGCCCGCTATACCGTGCGGCTCCATTTCGCCGAGCGGGAGGCACTGGAGCCGGGCCAACGCGTGTTCGACGTGCGCATCCAGGGCGAGACGGTTGCTGAAAGACTCGACATCGTCCTGGCGGCCGGCGGGCCGGACCGCGCATACCTCGCCGAGTTCACAGGAATCGGTCTCGACGATCGCGGCGCCGTGACCGTCGAATTCGTCCCCCGCGGCGACAACGTTCGGCCGCCGCTGCTTTGCGGCCTGGAAGTGCGGCTGGAGGAATAGCAGGGACAAATGAACCATAGTGGCGGAACACTTGGGACCAACCAGGATGCGGTTCCGGCTTCCGCTGCGAGCGGCAAGGCGTGTCTGCCGCCCAAACGCGAAAATGGCGGCAACCAGACGGCGCGGCTTGACGTTGTTCGGCCTGTTTACACTTGGAAACGCATGAGCGTTTCTTTCCCCCATTGGAGGAGTTCGATGTTTCGTCACTACGCATTATGCTTGATGTTGTGTGTTGCAGCCGGTTGCCTGGCTGTGGTCGCCCGAGGACATGCTGAACAACCCGCTACGGAGCGCGTGACCTGGTGGGTGGCCGGTGATCCGCACGTCGGCCACCGTTCGGAGGCGTTTCCGGGCCAGCATATTGCCAAGGCCGTGGCCGACGTGAACGAGCTTGGGATCGCCGATGAAGCCATCATCCTTGGCGATCTGGTCGAAGACCGCGCAGCGTTCGGGCCCATTTTTGTCCGCGAGATGGACAAGCTCGCGGCCGATTGGACGTACGTGCTGGGAAATCATGATTTCGACAAGACAACGGGAGAGCCCGCACTGCCGCCTAAGTACGGCGCCCGGACCGTCCATGGAATTCGGTTCATCATGCTTTCCGACGAGGTGCCCGGGCACCGGGTCGAGGCTCCCGGCTATGCGATTGACCGGAACCTGGTGATGAGCGAGGCGCAGGCAAAGTGGTTCTGGGAGGAGCTGGCGAAGCATCGGGGCACGCAGACTCCCATCTTCCTGTTCACCCATCAGCCGCATCCGGAGTTTGCCAAGTGGCCCCAGTTGCGAGAAGTGCTGGACGAATACAACATTGTGGCCTGGTTCAGCGCGCACAAGCACCGGTGGGATATCCGGAAGGATTCCGGCCACGGGTTCATCCAGGTGAACATCCATTCGCTCGGCGGCGTGCGTGAGGACTACTTGAGCACGTTTCTCGATTTGCACCGGACCGGCGACACGGTGGAAGCGACCATCCGATTCAGAAATCACGAAAAGCGTGAATGGATCCAGGTGGACGGGAAGGATGAAGTGTCCTTTACGGTTGAGTTGGCGAGCGATTGATGCCGGGCGTCCAGTATGTCCGACGGCTCCTGGCCGTGGGCGAGCGGCACACATTATCTTACCACGCCCGTAGGATGGACATTCCTGTCCGTCTCGTGACTTGACGGACAGGAATGTCCATCCTACAGGGAACTCCCAATCTGCCGCTCGCCTTGAAAACCCCAGGGCCGAAAGACCACCCCCAGGAAAACGAACCATGATGAAGCGAACGATCCTTGCAACCCTACTGGCCATCCTCGGAACCGGCGCCGCACGGGCAGACGACCTCGACTGGCTCGACGCCTACAACGTCGCGTGGACCACGCCCAGCGCGAACTCGAGCGAGTCGATGCCCGTCGGCGGGCACGATATGGGCTTGAACGTGTGGGTGGAAGACGGCGAACTGCTGATCTACCTGGCGCGCGCCGGCTGCTACGACGAGAACGGCGCGCTGCTGAAACTCGGCCGCCTGCGAGTGAACCTGGACCCGAATCCATTCGTCGGCGACGGCTTCTTTCGCCAGGAACTGAAGCTGCGCGAGGGCTGCGTCGAAATCCGCGCAGGCCGAGGCGATGCGCCGGAGGCGACCGTGCGCGTCTGGGTCGAGGTGCATCGGCCGGTGGCCCACATGGAAATCGAAGCCGACGAGGAGGTGAGCGCCACGGCCACCTACGAAACGTGGCGCCACGAGGATATGGAAATCCGCAACGATCGGTCGAAGTACGGCCGCCGCGGCATGGTCATGATGGATTACGACCAGTATGCCGGCGAAGTCCACGTGTATCGCGATGCCATCGAACCGGACGAGCACGGCGTCGTGTTCTATCACCGCAACCGGCCCGGCAATGTGTTCGACTTCCAGGTACGCCAGCAGGAACTGGAACCGGTCCGGGACCAAATGCACGACCGGCTGACCAATCTGACCTTCGGCGGGCGGCTGACCGGCGACAATCTTGCCGCCGACGGGACGACGGAGGGCCAGTACGCCAACACACCGTTCCGGGGATGGCGATACAAGGCCGAGGCCCCCGCCCGCCGGCACCACCTGTGGGTCGTGACCCACCTCGCACAAACCGAGACGCTCGACGAATGGCAACACGGTTTGCAGGCGCTCTCGGACGCTTCCGATCCGGGCCGCGACGCAGCCTGGCGGAAGAACCTTGCCTGGTGGGAGGCGTTCTGGCAGCGCAGCCGGATTGTGATCAATCCCGATAAGGCCGGCACCGACGACGCCGGCTGGCAGGTGGGGCGCAACTACAACGTGTTCCGCTACATGCTGGCGTCGAACCACGCCGGCCGGGGCGCCACGCCGTTCAACGGCGGGCTGTTCACGTTCGACCCGGTCCACAGCCGGCAGCGGCGCCATCGGATCGAAGGGACCGGCTACAGCCCCGACCATCGGCAATGGGGCGCGGGCCTGACCCAGCAGAACCAGCGGATGATCTACTGGCCGATGCTCAAAAGCGGCGACTTCGACCTGCTTCCGCCCGGCTTCTCCTTCTACCTGGACGGCAACCTGGCCAACGCCACCGCGCGGGTGCGCCACTACTGGGGCCACGAGGGGTGCGCGTTTGCCGAGCAGCCGTCGATCACCGGGCTACCGGGGGCTGCCATGTACGGATACCACGAGGGCGAAGGCACCGCGCGCGTCAGGCCGGGAAGCGCGGAGCTTGATGAAAGAACGAGGCACAGGTACTCCGACTGGTGGCCGGGGGGCTTGGAGCCGGGCGTCGAGGCCAATGCCGCGGCCGGCAACCTGTTCGACTCGCAGCTCGATTGGGCCTGGATGATGCTGGAATACCACCGCTTCACCGGGGAGGACATCGCCCGATACATGCCCTTCATCGAGCAGGCGGTCGTCTTCTTCGATGAGCACTACCGTTTCCGCAACCGGCAGCGCACCGGCGAGGAACTCGACGAGAACGGCAAGCTCGTGATCTACCCGACCAACACGCTCGAAGCTCACCCGGCCGCCCGCAATCCGAGCCTGCCCATCGTGGGGCTGCACCAGGTCCTCACGCGGCTGCTGGAGCTTCCCGACGACGTTTCGCCGCCGGCGCGGAAACCGCACTGGCGCGCGATCCTCGGCCGGCTGCCCGATTTGCCGATCGTCGAGTCCGGCGGGCGCCGCATCCTCCGGCCGGCGGAAAACTTCAGCCACCGCAGTTGGCACATGCCCGAAATGTACGGCCTCTGGCCGTTCGAGGCGTACGGGCTGGACCTGCCCGACCTGGAACTGGTGCGAAACACCTTCCTGCACGGCGTTTCGAACCGGAATCGTGAACGTGTGGATGCCTGGACACAGGGCTTCATCCATTACGCGCGGCTGGGCATAGCAGCGAAGGCGCAGGAGAAGGCCGTCGGCAAGCTGGGCAACGGCCCCTACCGCTTTCCAACCTTCTGGCCGGAGAACATCGACTGGGTGCCCGACCACAACTGGGGCGGCGCCGGGATGGTAGGCCTCCAAGAGATGCTGCTGCAGACCCACGCGCCGGCGCCGGCCTCGCTGCACGGCAAGGGCCCCGGCGAGACGCTCCGCCTTGACGTTGACGGCGGCGAGAAACTCCGCCTGCTGCCCGCCTGGCCGGCCGACTGGGACGTCGACTTCCGGCTGCACGCCCCGCGGCAAACGGTCGTCGAGGGCCGCGTGCGCGACGGCAAGCTCGTTTCGTGGACCGTAACGCCCGAGCGGCGCAAGGAGGACGTGGTCCCTGGGAACTGAGGCGCGATTACCCTGTCTACCGCGAAAAGTGGGACAGTCCCCCGTGAACCGTTACGAATTTCCGTTGCCCAGGTTCACTGGAAGTGGTAGAAGAGCG
>SLST01000201.1 GCA_007130265.1 Spirochaetales bacterium | reverse complement strand
CTATCTGACGATCGTCGAGAGTAAGAAGCACGGCGAAACCGATTTCGAGCGGCGCCAGGTGATGTTCTTCGAGGAAGATATCGCAGAATTGCGGAAGGGGATGGAGAAGGTATTCGACTTCATCCGGGAAGCTCGGAGTTCCGGCTCGGCGGGCCCTCGACCACGGCGGCCGGAAGGCCACACCCGCTGAAACTGCGGCGGTGTATGGCCGAGGGGCCGAACCGCCGCAGAAGCGTACGGTGCCGGGCGGTCGGATAACCCTTGTGGCGATCGAACTCGTACGCAGGCTCGATGCGAGCGTACGCGCGCATCCAGCGATCACGAGCGACTTTCGCGAGGATCGATGCGGCCATCACCGAAACGACCGTCGCGTCGGCCTTGACGACCGCGCGCGCGGGTACACCGAGGCCCGGCAGCGCTGAACCGTCGACGATGGCGAGATCAGGCACAACCGTCAGGGAAACGACTGCTCGTCGCATCGCGAGATGCGACGCCCGCAGAATATTGACCGCGTCTATCTCCGCGTGACTGGCCCAGCCGACTCCCCATGCGGAGGCTCCAGCGGTTATGACCGGCACCAGCCGTTCTCGTTGCGCTTCGCTGAGTCGCTTCGAGTCCCGCAGGAGCTCGTTGGGAAAATCATCAGGGAGGATGACCGCCGCAGCGGTCACCGGTCCGGCCAGAGGGCCCCGGCCGGCTTCGTCGACTCCGCACACAACCACGATGCAACGATACACCACACCGACCGCTTTGACAGCACAGGGGGCCGGTAGTATAGTCGACCCTCGGAGGCGCATGTCCGACCAACCGTGGCTGCCGTACTACGGCGACATACCGGCGACGATCCCGTACCCGGATATCACGCTCCACGAGGGGTTGACACGAACCGCAGCCGAGCATCCGAGTCAGGTCGCAATGGAGTTTCTGGACGGAAAACTGACGTACCGGCGCCTCGAAGAGCTCGTGCGTGCGGCTTCACACAGCCTCTGGGCCCTTGGAGTGAGATCCGGAGACCGGATCGCGCTGCTGATCCCCAACATGCCGCACGCCGCCGTCCTGCTCTACGCGGCAAACCGCATCGGCGCAGTCCTGAGCCTCTTCCACGCGCAGGCCGGTCCACGGACAATATCAGCGTATCTCAGTGATTTTGCTCCAACGTGGATGGCGGTCAGTAACGAGCACGTCGCAGGAGTACTACGACTGCTCTCGAAGCACGCAGTCCGCGGCATCATCGTCTGCACGTACCTCGACTTCGGCAGGCCGAGGTCGGTTCAGCGCATGCAGCGCATGCGCCGACGGTGGAACGTCGACCTTGGGGGAATCCGCGGAGCATCGGGGCGAAACGGCGAGGCTTTCGTGGCCGGCAGCGAACCGCCGCCGATCTTCGCGTGGGCGTCGTTTCTTGCGCTCGGGAAGAACGTCGATCTACCGGCCCACAGGGAGCTGCACGACCCCGACCAGCTCGCCGTCGTGCTCTATACCGGTGGTACGACCCGCACGCCGCTCGGCGTGATGCACGCGGACCGTCAGTTGAACGCAGTTGCCCTGCAGACGCAGGTGCAGGGGCCGCTGCTCGCTGGTCAGGGACTGCTGAGCCTCGTTCCACTCTCCCACGGGTACGGTATCGCGGTTGCCGTCCATGCGGCGGTCTCCGCAGCGGCGTTGAGCATTGTCGTCCCTCACTTCACCACGAGAACCCTTGCCCGACTCGTCAGAAGACGACAGCCGGAGTACCTAGTGGGGGTGCCGGAAACCTATATCGGCCTGGTATTCGACCGCGTGTTCCGATTCACCCGGCATCGTGCGCGAATGGGCGCCTTCTGCGGCGGTGACCGCCTTTCGAGGGCGGTTCGGGACCGGTTTGAGCAGATCGTGCGCCGTCGCGGTGGTGCGATCGGCATTCGCGAGGGGTACGGGCTGACGGAGACCGTCACCGCGTGCGCAACGATGCCTGACAGTGATTCTCGCCCGGGAACGGTGGGAATTCCCTATCCGGACACCTTGATCGGCATTGCCGAGCCGGTCAACGCAGACAACGACCATCGGGACGCCCCGAAGTGGCTGAGCGCCGGCGCGCTCGGAGAGATTCTGGTTCATGGACCAACGGTGATGCGAGGGTACTGGAAGCGGGACGATGTAACCGAACGGGCGTTTCACGTGGACCGCGACGGCAGAAAGTGGCTACGAACCGGTGACCTCGGGTTGATGGATGCCGACGGATTCCTCTCGATCGTTGAGCGCATCGCGAACCATCCGACGCTCACCAACAGTCGGGTTCACCCAGGACTCGCGGAGGTGGCGCTGAACGAGCACACCGAGGTCCTCGAAGCGTGTGTCACGACCCTCATGAACGAGTCGGCGATAGCCATAACCGCTCACGTTGCTCCGGTCGACCAGGATCGCGATCCACACTGGCTCGAGCAACACCTGAGAGAGTCGCTGGAATCTCTCGACGAAGTGCAGCGACCAGGCCGCTACCGATTTCACGCCCGTCTGCCCCGCACGCTCGGCGGCGTCATCGATCGGCCTCGACTGACGAGCGATCGTTCCGCAGCACTCAAGTAGGCAGGAGGCGCGATGGTCGGCGATCTGACCGTGGGGCAGTTCAACGACTCATACAAGCCCATCATGGACGGCGTGGGAGTGTGTGTGGAGAACTACACACGATGGCTCGACGAGAAGTACGGGACCGCCTACGCGATCGTTCCCCACGTGCCGCGATACCGGGACAACGATCCGTTTTCCGTTGTTCGTTACCCGTCGCTTCCGTTGCTGATCATGCCGCCGTACCGACTCGGGATTCCGTGGGCGAGCCCTCCCGTGGGAGCCTTACTCACGAGGACGAGGTTCAACCTGGTGCACAGCCACAGCCCCTTCGTCGCCGGCCGAATGGCCGAGCGCACGGCGCTCCGCCACGCTATCCCTCATGTGACGACGTTTCACACGAAATACCGCGAAGACGCGCATCGCTATCTGCGCTCGAATCGTCTGGTGGAGATCTTCATCAACCGAGTCGTCCGCTTCTATGAATCGTGCGATGCGGTGTGGACGCCCAGCGAAGCGACGAGGGCTACGCTGCTCGACTACGGGTTCCGAGGCGAGATCACGATCGCCCCGAATGGAAGCGATCTCGAACGCCCGACACCGGACGAGTACGCGAAGTACCGCGAGAGAGGCGGAAGAATCACGAAACTCCCCGAGGATGCATTCGTCTGCCTCTTCGTCGGTCAACACCGTTGGGAGAAGAACGTCGAGCTCATCATCCGCACGATTGGCCGTCTCAACGAAGACGACCGGCTATCGTCTCCGATCGCGCTCGTTTTTGCCGGCGAAGGCTACGCGTCGGACATGATGCGCCGACTCGCGCGTCGCGTGGGCATAGGCGACAAGACACGCTTCCTCGGCCGGATCGTCGGGCGAGAGCGCTTGAAAGCGGTCTACGCGCGAGCCGAGGTCTTCTTCTTCCCGAGTATCTACGACAACGCCCCGCTCGTTATGCGGGAAGCGGCGGCCTTCCACGTTCCCGCGGTCGTGGCTGAGGGGTCCTCTGCGGCCGAGATCATCACCGACGGGAAGAACGGGTTCACGGTGCCGAACAACCCGGAGGCCGCGGCGCAGGTCCTTCGCCGGCTGATGGACGATCGCGATCTCATCGCGCGTGCCGGCGCCGACGCGGCCGAAACCGTCTACCGGGGGTGGGAGCAGATCGTCGACTGGGCGGCCGGCGAGTACCTGAAGATCATCGAAACGAAAAAACGCCGGATGCGCAGACGTCGCAACACCTGATTTGTTGACCTCCGCCATTGATTGAACTAGAGTACGAGTGATCACGAACTGGGAGTGGATGTGTTCCTGAAGAGCATTGAGCTGTTTGGCTTCAAGTCGTTTGCCGACCGGTCCCGAATCGAATTCACCGACGGCATCTCGGCGCTGCTCGGGCCGAACGGGTGCGGGAAGAGCAATGTCGTCGACGCGATTAAGTGGGTTCTCGGAGAACAGGCCACGAAGAGCCTGCGAGCCGAGCGAATGGAAGACGTGATCTTCAACGGGACCGAAGACCGAAAGGCGCTGAACGTCGCAGAGGTCACCCTGACCATGGTCAACGAAGAGGGCATCCTGCCGATCGACACGGCCGAGATCTCGGTCCGGCGTCGGCTCTTTCGGACCGGAGAGAGCGAGTACTATCTCAACGGCGAGCCCGTCAAGCTCAAGGATCTGCGCGAACTCTTCTACGACACCGGGATCGGCAAGACGGCATACAGCATCATGGAACAGGGCAAGATCGACCAGATCCTCTCGAACAAGCCGGAAGAGAGACGTCTCATCTTCGAAGAGGCTGCCGGAATCACGAAGTACAAGATGCGCGGACGCGAAGCCGAGCGGAAACTCGAACGGACGGAAGATAACATGCGACAAGTCGAGGGCATTCTCGGCGAGGTCTCCCGCAGCTACGAGAGCCTGCGCAAGCAGGCCGACAGGACGCTCGCGTACCGCAAACTGCGGGACGACATCTTCGCGGTCGAGCTCGATCTGACCCTCACCAAACTCAAGACGCAGGTTGACGAGCGTGATCGCAGGACCGAGCAGCTCGACACCAAGACCGCGGCACGCGATAAGCTGAAGAGCGAGATCGACGCGATCAACGACAGTCTCGAAGCAAACCTCGATGTCGTAAACGAGATGGAATCGAAACTGATCGACCACCAGAAACGACTCTACGGGGTCGAGCTCGAGAAGAACGATCGCGAGAACCAGATACGCCTTCACGGCGAGCGGGCCGTCGAGACCGAGGAGAAGATAAGGGGTGACGAGACGCGACAGCAGGCGCTCACGGGCCGGATAGAGGCGCTGCAGAAGGAGATCGCCGCTCTCGGCGAGTCGATCGCCGAACACACTGCCCGCATCGAGGACGTCGACGAGAATATCGCGGCGTTCGAGCAGCACATAGAGCACGCCGAACACGGCATCCGGGAGAACCGGACCGCGATCCAGGCGAACGAGGAACAGATCGTCTCACTCGAGCAGAGACAGATCGAACTGGAGCGAAACCTCGGCGAGCTCACCGACGACATCGTTCGAGAGCTCGACGAAGGCCTCGCCGCCTCCGGCTACTCGCAGGGCGCGCGCAAAGTACTCGACGCACGGCTTCGATCCGACCTCGCGGAACTGCTGCATCGAATCCGCCACCACAGCGCACGGTTCACCGACGCACGCGCCGCCGGGGCCGATGCCGACGCACTCCACGCCGCGGGCGAGCTCATCGTTGGGGTGCGCGAACAGGCCGATGTGGTCGCGGGTTCGGTCGATGCGTTCGCCGCGAGCGTCCCTGCCTTTCTCGACGATTTCCTCGCGCCGGAAGGTATCATCACCCGCAAGCGCGAAGTCGACGCCGAGCTCGATCGGTGCCGCGACGGGGTTCGCTCGTGCAGGGCTGAAGTTCTGAGGCTGACCCACGAGAATACCGCACTCGCGAAGAAGATCGACGAGTACCGGGCGACTCTTGAAGAGCTGCGGGTGAATCGTGCGCGGATGACGACACAGGTCTCCGCGATGCGGGAGAGCGTTGCCCAGCGCAGCGCATCGATTATTGAACAGGAGCGACAGCTCGAACAGCATCGCAGCGAGCTCGAGACGAGCCGCAAGCGCCTCGCTGATACACGGCAACGCATGGCGACGCTTACCGCCGAGCTCGCGGAGCTCGAAAAGCGCGAACAGGTCATGCAGCGCGAGCAGAAGTCACTCGAAGAGTCGATCTCGGTTCGCAACAAGGATCTCATCGAGAAGGAACGAGGTCTGAAGCGGCGGATGGAGGATCTCGGAAAGACGCAGAGCCAGCTCGAAAAGCTGCAGATGAGCAGCGCTGAGATCAGCGCTGAGATCCGCAACCTCTACGAGAATTTCCGCGATCGGTACAGCCGGGAGCTGTCCGAGTACGAGCCG
>SLST01000062.1 GCA_007130265.1 Spirochaetales bacterium | reverse complement strand
GCTCGCCTTCTTCACCGGCCGCGAGCGACTCTCGGTCGTGGAAGGATATCTTCTGCGCGACCTGGCGCGACGCGTTGCTTCTACGATCCCGCACGGTTTCGACACGGTGCAGCAGGCCTTCCGTCCCGGCTCGCTCGACGATTTTCGCGCGCTCTCGGAGCGGGCGAGGAGATTCGCCGGGATACTCGCACGAGTCATGGGGCGCGAGCGGCGAGCCTTCGTGTCCTTTCTCGCAGGCCTTCACGCTCCCGAGGTACAGGAGCGGCTTGTTTCGGACACCGATCCATTCGAGATCGGCGCGGCCCGACCGGAGCTCAAGGATGCCGACGTCAAGCGCCGCGCTACCGGAGAAGTCGAATCGATCACGTCGACGCTTTCGCCTCAGATTCGCTCACGGATCTACACCGATGTCCGCGTTCTGCATCAGTTGATGACGCTCAGCGCCTTTCCCTTCGACCGGCTCATCGGAGCCTTTCTTCCGGTCTCGGGGGGTGACCCTGTGCCGGCGCCGCTCTCGCGCGTGACGGACGAGCTCGCGCGTCTGGCGGCGGTATACGACGGGATGCGGCCGGACCCGAGCGCCGTTCTCTTCGAAGCGCTCGGGCTCTACCAGAACCAGGATCGCCTCGATGAGGACGATGAGGCGGTGGAGGAAGTCGTTCGTCGTCAGGTGGAATCGTTCGCGGCTTCGTATACGGAGATCAGGGAGTTTGGCCGAACATACCTGTTCTCAGACCTCGTGCGAATCGCTCACTCGAACCTTCATTACCGTCCGGTCGCAGTCGGCGGCGGTGAGGACTGGTTTGCCCAGTGGAAGGGTTTCTGGCGTGACCGCGTTGATGACGCCTGGCGCCGCTACTCCTACCAGCGTCGCGTGGACGCGGTCGTCAGTACGGCCGTCTCCACGCTCGGTCTCAGCGGCGCGCAGCCGTTTCCGCGCTACCCGCGTAGCGGGCTCGACGAACCGGCCCGTCACGGGCTGTCAATGGGTGTGCTGCGCGCGGTCATGGGCATCTTCGAGCGGGAGCTCTCGGTTCCCATCGGTGCGCTCTACCGGGACGGCGAGTTCTACAAGGCGGACAACCGTACCGACATGGATCGCGCCTGGCACGCAATGCAGCGCCTGCAGACCGACGTTGCCAACCTGGAGGTTCGTCTGAGGCCTACCGGAGACCTTGGCATGGCATGGGCGCAGAGCGGTGACGAGACGCTTCCTACGGAGGCGGCTCGCGAGCGTCAACTCGCGCTGGTTGCAACGATCGACGGCGACGCGTCTGCGATGATACGTCGGGCTGTCGAGGCTTTTCACCTGGTCGGGCAAATTCTCGAGGGGGTGCTCTACGGTAGCGTTGGGGGGCGCTACGATACGATCGCCAACCTCAGCGAACTGGGAGGACGTTCTCCGGGCGGATTCGCGAAGCTGCTCGAAGAGGCGCACGTGCGCTGCAAGTCCGCTGCCGGGGTCCTCTCAGATCTGCTCGGTGTGGAATCGAGCGTTGAGGGTGCATGACAGTTGTGCTTCCGCTCGCCGCCGCAGAGGCGGACGGATGGGTCGACCTGCCCTTTGTCCATCCGGCCCGCCTGACGCTCGTCGGCGCGGGCGACATGCGCTCGCTCGAGACTCGATGCGCGGCGCTCGAGGCGATGGGTTTTGACCCGGCGTCGGTCTGTATGGTCCGCCAGACGCACTCCCGGATCGTCAGGCATGCCGACGAGCTGCTCGCCGTCGGGAGCAGCGCCGCGAGCGGGACACGGATCGAGGGAGACGGTATCGTCAGCGCCCCGGGCGGACCGGTGCTCGCGGTCGGCGTCGGCGACTGTATGCCCGTCCTGATCGCCGATGAGCGCACGGGCGCCTACGCGATCGTGCACTCCGGCTGGCGCGGCACGGGCATCCTGCGGGATGCGGTAGAGGCGATGGCCCGCCGGTATGGCACAGAATGTGAGGATCTGCGTGCACTGTACGGACCGTGCATAAGCGGCGACTCGTACGCCGTCGACGCGGCCCGCGGCCGCGACTACGCGAGGTGGGGGAGTGACGCGGTTGTTTGGCGAGGCGAACAGGCGTACCTTGACATGCGCGCGGCGAATCTCGCAATCGCGCGTGATCTCGGGATCAGAGCGGCGGTCGTTGATCATTGCACCGTTCTGACGCCGCAACTAGGAAGTTTTCGCCGGGAGGGCCCCGGCTACCACGGGATGCTCGCGCTGATCGGGCCTTCGCCCGCGGTCGGCCGCGCGATCGTCAGAGAGGATGAGTCTGATGAATGAGTACCGGAATCGATGGATCGAGGAAGTTGCACAGGCCCTGCGAACGGTGGCCGAAGAGCGGGGGATCGAGCCGCCGGACGGCGAGATCGCTCCGGCAACACCGCCGAGTACCGAACACGGCGATCTCGCCTTCCCGATGTTCCCCTTCGCGAAGACGTTCCGCATGAATCCGGCCGCGATCGCCGAGGCGGTCGTTGCGCGCCTTGCCCGCGGCGAAGCCGGGGCGCAGGCCGCGGGGCCCTACGTCAACGTCCGCTACCCTCGGGCGGAGGTTGCCGCGGCGGTGCTCTCGAGCTGCGTCTCCGCAGACAGCGCGTACGGACGCAACAGCCGTCTCATGGGCGAGCGGGTGACGATCGAGTACTCGTCTCCGAACACGAACAAGCCGCTGCACCTCGGGCATCTGCGCAACGACGCGCTCGGCGAGAGCGTCTCTCGGATTCTCGCCGCGTGCGGAGCAGTGGTTAGAAGCGTCAACCTGATCAACGACCGGGGCATTCACATCTGCAAGTCCATGCTCGCCTACCAGGAGTTCGGCAACGGTGAGACGCCGGAGAGTCGAGGCGTCAAGGGAGACCGTTTCGTCGGCGACTACTACGTGAAATACACCGAGTGGGCCGCCGAAGACCCGAGCGTCGAGACGAGGGCGAGAGAGATGCTTCGTGCCTGGGAAGCCGGCGACGAAGAGGTCGTGGCGCTGTGGCGGACGATGAACGAATGGGTGCGCGAAGGCCACTCGGCGACGTACGAGGCAACAGGGATCGAGTTCGACGCGATTTACCTCGAGAGCGAGACATACACGTCCGGCAAGGCGCAGATCATGCGCGGGCTCGAGGAGGGGAGGTTCTACCAGGAGGCCGACGGGTCGGTCTGGGTCGATCTGGCCCCGATCAACCTCGACCGCAAGATTCTGCTGCGCGCCGACGGGACGTCGGTTTACGTGACACAGGATATCGGCACCGTGATCGCGCGGTACGCGGACTGGCCTTTTGACCGAATGATCTACGTCGTCGCGAGCGAGCAGAACTACCACTTCCGGGTTCTGTTCCATGTGCTCGAGCGACTCGGCTACGATTGGGCGAAGCAGCTCCACCACCTCTCCTACGGCATGGTCAACCTTCCCGAAGGCAGGATGAAAAGCCGCGAGGGAACCGTCGTCGACGCCGATGATCTCATCGCCGAGCTTCGCGACCTCGCCGCAGCCGAGATACGCTCCAAGGAACGCGAAGAGGCGGTTGGTGATGTGGAGGGCACCGCGCATGCGGTTGCCGTCGGCGCGCTTCACTACTACCTGCTGCAGGTGACTCCGGCGAAGGACATGATCTTCAACCCGAAGGAGTCTCTTTCCTTTACCGGAAACACCGGTCCCTACCTTCAGTACATGTGCGCGCGCATCAACAGCATGCTGCGCAAAGCCGACGCGCGTGGCATCAGAGCGCACGCGTCGGAGATCGACACCGAGCTTCTCGACACCGAGGTCGAGTGGGAGCTCGTTCGCCTGATCTCGCGGTATCCGGACGTCGTCGAGCAGGCCGGCAGCGAGTTCTCGCCGGCTGCGATCGCGGGTTACCTGTACGACCTCGCCAAGACCTTCTCCGGGTACTACCACGACCACCCCATCCTCGCGGCGCCGGATCCGCCGGTGCGCGATGCGCGGCTCGTACTCGCACGGGCTATTCTCGTGGTCCTGCGTAGCGGTCTAGAGCTCCTGAATATCCCGTATCTGTCGATCATGTGATGTGTTAAAATGACACGATAGCCTACGGATATGTAAGATAAGCGAAATCGACTCCTACAAGCACGTAGCACTTGACCTTTCGGTAGGATCTCTGTAAGAATATCGCCCCAGGCTCGATATTTATTCATTCGTTGCGACGAGGCTGGTGAAGGAGTCAGCATGAGATCACGACCGGCGCGATCGGGACTATACGACCCTCAGTTCGAGCACGATTCATGCGGGGTTGGGTTCGTGGCCCACATCAAGGGTGAGCGCAGCCGTCGCATCATCGACTCGGCGCGGGAAGTGCTGCTCAACATGACTCACCGTGGGGCGGTAGGAAGCGACAAGAACTCCGGCGACGGCGCAGGAGTCCTCACGAGCCTGCCGCAGGAGTTCCTCGAGCGGGTGGCGCTGCGTGACCTCGGGGTCGAGCTGCCCCCGCGCGGCCTCTACTCGGCGGGGATCGTGTTCCTTCCGCAGAGCGCCGCCGACCGGGACTGCTGCACGACGGGGGTAGAGCGGATAGTCGCGGAGGAGGGCCAGCGCGTACTCGGATGGCGCGACGTTCCGCGCGACAACTCGATCATCGGACCCACGGCGCTCGAAAGCGAGCCTGTCATGAAGCAGCTCTTCGTCGCCGCGGGAGACGCCATCGGCACCGACGAGTTCGAGCGAAAACTCTACGTCGTACGCAAGCGCGCGACTCACGAGCTTCACGGCTCGAGACACGACCCGAATGCGGCGTTTTATATCTGCAGCCTTTCGGTCCGCGTGATCGTGTACAAGGGCATGCTGATGCCGGAACAGCTGTTTCGCTACTTCACCGACCTCAACGAGCCCGACTTCATGAGCCATCTCGCGATGGTTCATTCGAGATTCAGCACCAACACCTTTCCCAGCTGGGACCGGGCGCAACCGCTGCGTTTCATGAGTCACAACGGAGAGATCAACACGCTGCGCGGGAACGTGAACAAGATGGCCGCGCGCGAGGGAACGCTGCGGTCGCCCCTGTTCGCAGACGACCTCGCGAAGACGTTCCCGGTGATGGAAGCAGACCAGTCGGATTCGGGAAACTTCGACAACGCGCTCGAGCTCCTGCTCATGTCCGGCAGGGAGCTGCCCGAGGCGGTGATGATGATGGTGCCCGAGGCGTGGCAGCACCACCGACAGATGCCCGACATCGGGAGCGCGATGTACGAGTTCATGAGCACGCAGATGGAACCGTGGGACGGACCGGCCTCCATCGTCTTCACCGACGGACGCGTCATTGGCGCGGTGCTCGATCGCAACGGCCTGCGTCCGAGCCGGTACTATGTCACCGATGATGACGTGGTGATTATGGCGAGTGAGGTGGGCGTACTCGACGTGCCGCCCGAGAAGATCGTCGTGAAGGATCGTCTGAAACCGGGGCGGATGTTCCTCGTCGACTTCGAGCAGGGACGCATCGTCGATGACGTCGAGCTGAAGAACGGCATCGCGACGCGCTACCCGTACCGCGCCTGGCTGAACGAGCAGCGGTTGCGGCTCAGTGACCTACCAAAACCGCAGTCGGTGAGGGCGTTCGACGCGGAGACGATGGTGCATCGACTGAAGGTGTTCGGGTACACGAGTGAACACCTTGATATCGTACTGCGGCCGATGGCCGAGAACGGCAGAGAGCCGCTCGGAAGCATGGGGAACGACACACCGCTGGCGTGCCTGAGCGACAAGCCGAAGCTCGTCTACGACTACTTCAAGCAACTCTTCGCTCAGGTGACCAACCCTCCGATCGACAGCATCCGTGAAGACATCATTATGAGCCTCTCGAGCTACATCGGACCGGAACGCAACCTGCTCGAGGTCTCTCCCGAGCACGCCCACCGGCTTCAGCTCGACCATCCCATTCTCACGAACGAGGAGCTCGCTCAGCTCGTGGACCTCGATCATCGCGGGTGGCGGTCCCGCCTGATCGACATTACCT
>SLST01000306.1 GCA_007130265.1 Spirochaetales bacterium | reverse complement strand
ATCACCTCGCTGCACCCGCCGGCGAGCGCCGCCATGATCGTCACGAGACCGATCGTGCCGGCGCCAATCACGACGGCGACGTCGCCCGGCGTGATGCCCGCCTTTGCCGCGGCGTGCATCCCCACCGCAAGCGGTTCGACCATCGCGCCGGCCTGCAGGCTGACGTTGTCCGGCAGCCGGTAGGTGTACTCGGCCGGGTGCACCACCGTGGGTCGGGTAACGCCGTGGTAGGGTGGGGTCGCCCAGAAGCGTACGGCCGGATCGAGGTTGTAGAGTCCGAGCCGACTCGCCCGGCTTCGCGGGTCCGGGATGCCGGGTTCCATGCACACGCGGTCGCCGGCCTCGAGGTCTGCCACGTCGTGGCCCGTTTCCACCACGACGCCGCTCGCCTCGTGGCCGAGGATCATCGGTTCGCGGACCACGAAGGGGCCGATCGCGCCGTGCGTATAGTAGTGGACATCGCTGCCGCAGACGCCTACGTTTCGCAGTGCGATCCGTACGTCCCGCGGCCCGAGCTCCTCGTCCAGTGGTATGTCACGAATCGTGATGTCGCCTTTTCGTTCGAGTACGAGTGCTTCCATGGGGGTATCGTATCACAACTGGCAGGCCTGAGGTACCAGCAATGGGTGCGTCGTCTCGGCGGGATCAGTTGATGGAGAGCTCTGCGCCGTTTTCCATGGCCCGTACGAGTGCCGATATCCAGCGGGAGCCCGGCGCGTCCTCGACCATCGTCTGATCGGCGAGCACCGTCATGTGCAGCACCTGCCGCGGCTCAATGCGGCCGTTCATCACGACCGCCTTGGGAGTCACCGCGCCAATACCAATGCACACCGGATGCATGCTCTTGGGGATGAACCACCCCTTGATCCTGCCGCCCATGCCGACGGATGTGATCACCGCATGGCCCATCGCGGCCGGCGTTCGCCGGGGGCTTGCGAGCGCCCGATCGAGGAGCCCTCGACGCAGGAGCCGTGGGAGTCGGTCGTAGAGGCGGTATCCGGGTGACCGCTCATGGCTGAACACGACCGAGGCGGCGCTCACCGGCTCTTGTCGAGCAAGGACGATCTGCGCTTCGATCTCTTCGACGGGGCGTGTGGCGGCATTGGCAATGAGCAGCGGCAGCGCGATTCTCCGGTCATCCACCTGCCGTTCGACCATGATGCTGACATTGATGCAGGCGCCCGTCGCGCTTCGCACGGGATAGAGTGCCATACTCGAGGCGACGTTCTTCACGAGCCAGGCGAGAAAGCTGACCGACGAGCGCCCCTCACGGTTCGCGACGCGCAGTCCGCACCGCGCGCGCGTCACGTCTATTTCCAGGAGCGCCGCCATGTGACGTCTCCGGACCCCGAGCATGCCAAGATCTACCGTCGCCGTTCGCTCCGCCATACCACCCCTCCCATAGTAGATCGGCGTATTCAGGTCGGTTGTGGAGCACGAATCCCGCCGATTTGACGAAGATGAGTGCTTGGGATAGACATGCACCATGGAACCGCTCCTCTCGGGCCTGGTCGCAGCAGCGCCGTTCGCCGTCCTTCTGCTCATCCTCGTGGGCTCAATCGGCGTGCTCGTCAAGGGGGCGGATATCCTCGTGCACCAGGCCGTCGCCCTTTCGATCGGCTGGGGGATGTCGAAGATGCTCGTAGGCGCGACGATCGTCAGCCTGGGGACCACGCTTCCGGAGACCGCAGTCAGCGTGTTCGCCGCGGTTCGTGGGTCGCCCGGACTTGCGCTCGGGAATGCGGTGGGGTCGATCATCGCGAACACCGGGCTTATCCTGGGCCTCGCGGTACTCGTGGGCCCCATCCCAGTCGATCAGAGGACGGTTCGCCGCCAGAGCTGGATCAAGTTCGGTAGCGCCGTGTTGCTCGTGCTCGTCTGCATCCCCCTTGCCGCGCCGCAGGACGTCTTCACCGTGGGCGGGCGGTTGCCCCGTGCTGTAGGGGTCGTCTTCCTCGTCCTGCTCGCCGCGTACATCTGGCAGTCGGTGCGATGGAGCCGCGCGGCCGGAGCGCCGTCCGTGCACCCGGAGGCCCTCGAGGCACCCGAAACCGTGAAGCCTGCGATCACGCTCGCAAAGCTCGTCGTCGGCGTCGCGCTCGTCGTGGTCGCTTCGCAGGTGCTCATTCCTACCGTTGAGGAGACCGCGCTTCGCCTCCGCATCCCGGACGCCATTATCGCGGCGACGCTCGTCGCTTTCGGCACCTCGCTCCCGGAGCTCGTCACCGCGATCACCGCGGTACGCAAGGGTCACGGCGAGCTCGCGCTCGGGAATATCATCGGAGCGGACATCCTGAACGTGCTGTTCGTCACCGGTGCGGCGGCAACCGTGACGCCGGGCGGACTCGCGGTTCCGCCCAAGTTTTTCCAGCTCTTCTTCCCGGCGCTGATCATCGTCGTCACCGTTCTGTGCATCGGCATAAGCCGCAGCACCTACGAGCTGCGCCGGGGCTTCGGCTTCGTGCTGCTCGGTGCGTACGTGGTGACCGTCGTCGCCGGGTACCTGATTCCCGGCATGGACGCGGGCGTCGGCCCATGATAGGGTTGCGTCGCAAGGAGCGCCTATGAATGCCGGTGCACGTGCCGCCGAGCAGCTCGGAAGAATGACGTTCGAAGAGAAGATCGATCTGCTGAGCGGCGTGGAGAACATGTATACGAAGGGGGTGCCGCGCCTGGGCGTGCGGCGCCTGCGGATGGCGGACGCCAGCATGGGGCTGCGCGACGAGGTGATCGAGGCAACCGCCTTCCCCGCATCGATCGCGCTCGCGGCGACCTGGAGCAGAGATCGAGCCCGTGACTACGGGGCGGCGGTGGGCGAAGAGTTCAGGACCGCGGGGATTGATGTCGTGCTCGGGCCCGGGGTGAACCTCTACCGCGTGCACCAGTGCGGCCGAAACTTCGAGTACCTGGGCGAAGACCCCTGGCTCGCGGCGTCGCTCGTCGTTCCCTACATTCGCGGCGTTCAGGAGAAGGGGGTCGCCGCGACCGTCAAGCACTTCGTCTGCAACAACACCGACTGGCATCGATGCGTGAGCAATTCGATCGTCGATGAGCGGACCCTCCGCGAGCTCTACTTCCTGCCCTTCGAGGCCGCTGTTCGCGACGCCTCGGTCCTCTGCATGATGACGAGCTACAACCTCGTCAACGGCGAGTATGCCGGTGAGAGCCGACGCCTGCTCTCCGACCTCGTGCTCGACGAGTGGCGGTTCGGTGGCCTGATCATGTCGGATTGGGGTGGGCTCTGGAACCCGGCTCCCGCGATCACGAGCGGTCTGCACCTGGAGATGCCCGAGGCGAAGGCGTTCGACGCGGCGGCGATCCGGACCATGATCGAGGAGGGCGTTATCTCCCAGGCCGACGTCGATGCGCGGGCGCTGCGGCTGCTCGAGCTCACGGCCCGGATCGAGGAGCTACAGCTCGAGATCCCGAACCCGAACCGCGGCAGGATCGAAGAGCACGCCGGCGTGGCGCTCGAGGTTGCGCGCGAAGGCATCGTGCTGCTGAAGAACGGGGAGGGCGTACTTCCGCTCGAGGCCGGGACGACGATCGCGGCGGTGGGACCCGCTGTCGATCCCACGCCCACGAGCGGCGGGGGCGCCGCGGCGGTGAAGCCGGTCGATCCGGTCAGCATCGCAGAGGCCGTCATCGCCGTCTGTCCCGACACGTGTCTGCTCCGCGAGGCCGACGGCGGGACCGACGAGGCGCTCTCGAAGGCCGATGCGGCGCTCGTATGCGTAGGGTTCAACGGCGAACGCGAGCGGGAGGGGTGTGACCGGCCCTATGCGCTGCCGGCCGACCAGGTTGAGCTGATCCGCCGCGCGGCAGCCACCGCCCGCAGAACGATCGTGGTGGTTGTCGCCGGCGGTGGCGTGGAGATGACCGATTGGGCCGACGAAGTCGATGCGATCCTCCATCTCTGGTACCCGGGTGAGATTGGGGCGCGCGCACTCGCGGAAATCCTGTACGGCGAGGTGAATCCCTCCGGAAAGCTGCCTGTCTCGATCGAGCGGCGGTCGCGGGAGCGTGCCTCGTCGCCAAACTACCTGCCTTCGGGGGCGGAGCTCTACGAGAAACCCGACTACGTGTCGCAGGACCCGCCGCCGTACGAGGTGCGGTACGCCGAGGGCGTCTTCGCCGGCTATCGCCACCTCGACGCGCTGGAGATCGAACCGCTGTTCGCCTTCGGCCACGGACTCTCCTACACGAGCTACACGTACGGGCACTTGCGCGTCGAGCCCGAGGGAGAGCGCCTCGTCGTGACCTTTACCGTCACCAACGACGGTGACCGGGACGGCAAAGAGACGGCGCAGGTCTACCTGAAGCCACCCGCCCCGCTTGCCGATTCGGTACCGCGTCGGCTTGTCGGATTCGCCAAACATCTGGTACCCTCGGGCAACTCTGTCGAGTACCGGGTTGAGGTCTCCCCGCGGGCGATCGCGAGTTGGGTCGAGGGAGGCTGGCGGCGTCCGGCGGGCCGCTACACGGTGGAAGTTGGCGCCTCATCGCGCGACGTGCGCCTCGAGGCCGAGGTCGAGCTCGCAGAGGCCCGCATCAAGACGGATGGGAGAGTTCTGTGATACGAATCGAACGGGTTCGCGCGATCATGACCGCGCCGGAAGGCATCGATCTGGTCATCGTCAAGGTAGAGACCTCGGTTGACGGGCTCGTCGGCCACGGCTGTGCGACGTTCACGCAGCGTCCGAGCGCCGTTGCCGACGTCGTCGACCGGTACCTCGCACCGCTGCTTGCCGGGCGTGACTGTTCGCGGATCGAGGATCTGTGGCGGCTGATGACGGCGAACAGCTACTGGCGCGGCGGGCCGGTTCTCAACAACGCGATCGGCGGGGTGGATATGGCGCTCTGGGACATTGCCGGTAAGCGGGCGGACATGCCGCTCTACCGGATGCTCGGTGGGGCCTGTCGTGACCGCGTCGATCTCTACCGGCACGCCGATGGGTCGACGATACCGGCGGTCGTCGAGCGGGCGCGGGAGCTCGTCCGGGCGGGGCACCGTTACGTGCGTTGCCAGTTCGGCGGGTACGGCTCGGCCGGCGCGATGACGAGGTCCGCGGATGCGGAGAGCTCGACCGACTCGCCTCCGATTGCCCCCGGGCCCGCCGCTCCCGACGACGATCGTGTCACGATCAACCCGGCGCGCTACATGGCGCTTACCGTCGAGATGTTGCAGGAGGTCAGGCGTGCGCTCGGGCCCGAGGTTGAGCTGCTCCACGACATCCATGAGCGCGTGCCCGTGGGCGAGCTCAGCCGGTTCGCGCGGAAGCTCGACGAGGTGGGGCTCTTCTTCCTCGAGGATCCCGTGCCTCCGGATCAGAGCGGATGGCTTCGTGCGATCCGTGCGGCAAGCGTCACGCCAATCGCGCTCGGAGAGCTCTTCACCACCCCCGAGCAGTGGCTTCCGATCATCCAGGAGCGCCTGATCGACTTCATCCGGGTCCACCTGAGCGACATAGGCGGAATCACGCCCGCGCGCAAGCTTGCCGCGATCTGCGAAGCGTACGGCGTGCGGACCGCCTGGCACGGACCTGGTGACTGCTCGCCGTTCGGGCACGCGGCGAACGTGCACCTCGACTTCGCCGTGCCCAACTTCGGAATCCAGGAGATGTACGAGCCGCGGCCGGTGATGCGCGATGTCTTTCCCGGGATGCTCGAGGCGACCGAAGGGGCGGTCCTGCCGCCGGACGGACCCGGTCTCGGGGTCGACTTCGTCGAGGAAGAAGCGCGCAAGTACCCGCCGAAGCTCGAGCCGCCAAAATGGACGCGCACACGCCTTCCCGACGGCACGCTGATCTGGCCCTGAGCAGGGAGGAGCATGAAACGGGTCGTCTTCGCCGGTGACAGGCTGTTCCGCAAGTTTCCCAACCGCGGGTACTTCGTCGATCGCCTGCGGGAGATCGACGCGGTATGCGAGTTCGCCGAGGATGATCCGGGGAGCGCGAGCGACGACTCTGCGCTT
>SLST01000041.1 GCA_007130265.1 Spirochaetales bacterium | reverse complement strand
AGATCCGTCGAGTCCCGCCGGCCAGTTCCTGCTCGAGGGGGGCGTTAAGGCCGAAGACTTCAACAGCTACGGCAGTCGACGCGGGAACGACCGGATTATGACCCGGGGTACCTTCGCGAATATCCGATTTCGTAATCTGATCGCCGCCGATACCGAAGGCAGTCTTACCGTCCATTTCCCCAGTGGCGACCGGATGGATATTCACAGTGCAAGCCTGCGGTACGCGCGCGAGGGTGTGCCCACGCTCATCCTCGGAGGTAAGGACTACGGGATGGGCTCGAGTCGGGACTGGGCCGCCAAGGGAACCTACCTGCTCGGCGTGCATGCCGTTATCGCCGAAAGCTACGAGCGCATTCACCGCAGCAATCTGGTGGGTATGGGCGTGCTGCCGCTCCAGTTCAAGCCCGGCGACACCGCCGAAAGCCTTGGCCTCAACGGTCGGGAGTCGTTTGCGATCGCCGTAGACGACCAGGTTCGCCCTGGGATGGAAGTGGACGTCGTTGCGACCGGCGATGACGGTAGGCGCGTCGGCTTCACGGCGATTTGTCGCCTGGACACGCCGGTGGAGATCGAGTACTACCGCAACGGAGGCATCCTGCAGACAGTGCTGCGTCGGTTTCTCAACGAAGGGGCCGTGAACGCATGAGCAGGTGTTCCCAGCTGAGCCCTTCGCCTGAGTCCAGCGGCTTCTGAAGCCGCGCTCCGACCACCGTTGCCGCGAAACGCGGCTCCAGGCCCGGTTTCAGCGTCTCCGAGCGCAGCGGCGCGATGTCCTCTCCTCGCAGCACGTGGCCGGCCGGCAGATCCCGGACCGCCAGGAGTGACCGCCGCGTGGTCCAATACGAGCCGGCTTCTCGAGCCGACAGGCGTTTGACCCCGGTTCCGAGCACCGCCTCGACGCGGGAGGCACCGTACTCCTTCTCGAACTCGCGGATGACCTTCCGGCTTCCCTCATCTGGATCGGACGAACGGATCGCGTCCACCCGACGCACCGTCGCGGCCATTCGGGTGAACATCGTCGGGTCCATCGCGATCGGGTCGTCGAGACCCGTGCCCTCGCGCGAGAGCGTGAAGTGCTTCTCCACTACCGTCGCGCCGAGCGCGGCGGCCAGCCCCGGCACGAGCTCCGGGTGCTCGCTGTGGTCCGAGAGACCGACCGGGACACCGAGGATCTCGCGAAGCGCAGGTATGAGCCGGAGGTTGTACTCTTCCTCCGGCGCCGGATAGGCGGTGATACAATGCAGAAGCGTCACCCGCTGACGATCGGTTACCGAGAGTGCGTACTCAATGTCGCAGAGTTTCGACACGCCGCTGCTGATGATGAGCGGAAGGCCGTAGCCGGCCACTTCATGCAGGAGTTCGGTATGGTTCAGCTCAGGAGAGGCGATCTTGACGGCCGACGGGCCGATCTCCCGCAGCGCGCGGGCGCTCGAGACCCCGAACGGCGTGCACAGAAAGTCCATATCCGCCAATCTACAGGCCTCCAGTAACCGCTCGTAGAATTGCTGCGGCTGCTCGAGCGCCCTGAATCGTTCGTAGAGCGCCGTCGCTCCGCCGGGCAGCGCGACGGTGCCGGTGGCAGGATGGACGATCTCGTCGGCAATGACATACTGAAACTTCGCGCAGTCGGCGCCCGCATCACGAGCCGCGTGAATCAGTTCCCGCGCCAGCGCATCGTCTCCTCTGTGTGACGTGCCGATCTCGGCCACTATATAAGTGTCCACCATATGAGCATCATAGTCGTGCAAGGCGCCGGCTTCAATCGCGGGGCCGAGGCCGGGTATCTCGGCTCATCTGCAGGCCTGCGAAGTCTCTCTGGCGGGCGGCCTCGTACGCTGCGACTGCCACCGCGTTGCTCAGGTTCAGGCATCGCGCTTCGCTCACGGTTGGGATCCTTACGACCGGTCCCGTGTGCGAGTTGAGAATCTCCTGCGGCAATCCGTGCGACTCGTTGCCGAACACGAGGTAGGAGTCGTCTGAATACTCGATCTGCGTATAGGCGACTCGCGAGCGGCTGGTGAAGAGCACCACTTGGTGCGGGTCTGCGCCGGGCAAGAAGTCGACATATGAGCAATGGTGGCGCACCTGCAGCAGATGCCAGTAGTCGAGTCCCGCGCGGCGGAGCGATCGATCGTCGAGCAGGAATCCGAGCGGGTGAACGAGGTGAAGGGTGGCTCCGAGTGCGGCACAGGTGCGGGCGACGTTGCCCGTATTCTGAGGTATTTCCGGCTCCACGAGAACGATGTTCATTGCGTCAGGCTTTCGACGATATTGCGCTGAAGCTTCGCGACGAGGTCGCGCCCGTCGAGCGCGGCGGCGCGGATGGTGTGCGCATCGGCGGCCGTGTGCGTACCGTCAGGATCGGAGGCGATCAGCTCGGCGCTGGTGAGAATGCGGGTGAGTGCATTGTTCAGCTCGTGAATGGTGGCCCGTATTTCGCATGAGGTATCCATGGTTCCTCTCCCTTACGGTACGGCTCGTCGGCGTCTCGCACCGCTCTTCGGTACCTACCGTGGGACCGTGTCCGCATAGTGATGGTCGCCCATGCCGGAGACAGCCGTGATGTTGAGCACCTGAGGGATCGACCTGACGCTCTTCATGACCTTCTTGAAGTCGTCCCGCCGATCGAGCTCTACGGTGAACTGCGCGTCGAGCCGTCCGTCGCCGATCTCCTCCACACGGCCCTCAATGAGATTCCCGTGGAACTTGCGAATAGCACCCTCTATCTCGCTGAACAGGTCAAAGGTGCGACGTGCGACGACCCGGAATCTCCGCGTCTCCCGCGGGGAGACGGTCTCCCACTCGACCTCGATCGACCGTGTCTCGAAATCAGGGA
The DNA here is from genome assembly GCA_007130265.1 of Spirochaetales bacterium. Taxonomy (GTDB): domain Bacteria; phylum Spirochaetota; class Spirochaetia; order DSM-27196; family SLST01; genus SLST01. The sequence continues at coordinate 17,296 of SLST01000041.1, read as the reverse complement.
TTCCCGACAGATTGGTGCAGTCCTGGCGATGTACGATGATGCCGCGTCCCCGCGAGATATAGCCGACAATCTCGTCTCCGGTCGTCGGATGACAGCACTGAGCAAAATGGATCATCATGTTGCGTTCATCACCAACGCGAATGCCGATCTTCTTGGTGTCGACCACCGTCGTCGGTTCGTGCGACCCTTCTGATGCCTCATGCTGTGCCCGTTCGCGCCTGGCGGACTGCGCGGTCGTTGCCGACTTCGCGGGCTGTTCGGCCTTCTTGCGGGCAACGATGCTCTTGTCGAGAATCAGACTCTCATCGTGCTTGTTGAGCCACTGACGAATCTTCTGTCGGGTCCTGGTCGTTCGTGCGTAGCGAAGCCAGTTGAGGTGCGGATGCGCATGCGGCGAGGTGATGATCTCGATGACTTGCGTATTCGTCAGCTCTGCGCGCAACGGGATGATCGAGCCGTCGGCCTTTGCGGCCATCGTGTGATGGCCGACTTCTGTGTGGATGTGGTACGCGAAGTCGATCGCCGTTGCTCCGCGAGGTAGCTGAATCGCGTCACCCTTGGGCGTGAAGACGTAGATCGAGTCCTTGAGTATCTCCTGTTTGATCTCCTCGAGGAACTCGTTCGACGTAAGACGGACTCCTCCGAGATCGCGGACACGGTTCAGGATGGCAAGATCGTGCGATCGCGCTTCCTCGCGGGTAAGCCCCTGTTTGTAGACCCAGTGCGCCGCGATTCCGTACTCGGCGATTTGATGCATCTCCCGGGTACGGATCTGAATCTCGAGCAGTTTGCCGTCGAATCCCATCACCGTCGTATGCAGGCTCTGGTACTTGTTCGCCTTGGGCATCGCGATGTAGTCCTTGAACCGCCCCTCTATTGGTGGCCAGATCCGATGGACGAGACCGAGCAGTGCGTAGCACTGAGTCGAGTTGTCACAGACGACCCTGGTGCCCAGCAGGTCGAATATCTCGTCGAGTTCCTTGCCGCGGCGGCGCATCTTCTCGTAGATGGAGTAGAAGTGCTTGGCGCGGGTTTCTACAAAGATGGCGATGCCGGCGTCTGCAGCCGCGTCCACGATAGAAGCTTCGATCCGCTCGAGGTACTCCGAGCGCTCGCTTCGCTTCTCAGCGACATAGGCCTTGATCTGGTCGTAGGCTTCCTTGTTGATGTGTTTGAGCGCGAGATCTTCGAGCTCGTCCTTGAGCCACGCGATACCGAGACGTCCGGCGAGCGGCGCGTAAATGTCGAGCGTCTCCTGCGCGATGGCACGCCGGCGATGCTCTTTCTTGTACTCGAGCGTCCGCATATTGTGAAGCTTGTCTGCAAGCTTGATCAGGATGACCCGGATATCCTTGACCATCGCAAAGAGCATTTTTCGAATCGTCTCTGTCGTCTGGACGCTCTTGTTCTTCGCCTTGACCGCAGCGATCTTTGTGACTCCGTTGACGAGTTGCTCGACATCCTTGCCGAACTCCTGACGCAGGTCGGCACGCGTCATTACGGTGTCTTCGAGCACGTCGTGAAGCAGAGCACTGACGATAGCGGCTGCATCGAGGCGCAGTCCCATCAGTATCTCGGCGACCTGAAGCGGGTGCACGAGGAACGGCTCGCCGCTCTCGCGGATCTGCCCCTCGTGCAGCTCGCGGCTCTTCAGCGCCGCCCGAACGATCACCTTCCGGTCTTCGGGAGAGTATGAGTCAAGGAGTGTCTCAAACTGCTCAATCGTCGTTGCCATGTCTCCTCTGCGTCGATCGTCTCGCAATCAGCACCCGATCTCGACCCGCGAGGTCCTGCCGCACCTCGACGTCACGGAATCCGGCTTCCGCAAGTATGCGAGCACCGATCACCCCCTGCTGTGAGCCGACCTCAGAAACAAGATACCCGAGCGGAGGCAGCAGCGTCACTGCCTGATGTGCGAGCTTCCGGAAGAGGTCGAGACCATCCGAGCCGCCGCGAAGCGCTCTCTCGGGTTCGGGCCAGCTGGAGCGGCGCAGGCCTTCGTACTCAGTATCGCTCAGGTAGGGCGGGTTTGCCGCAACAATCTGCGGGGTTGGAAGCCTGCGGATTCGACACTCGTGGGCAGCCGCGTCAAGGACGTTGCTCCGCCATAGAGGCACCCTGTCGGCCGGCGGATCGGCAACCGGCGCGAGCAGGCGAGTCCGGTTGGCCGCGGCGACGAGGAGTGCCGAATCATCGATGTCTGATCCGCTGACGACAATGCCCGGCCGTTCGGCAGCGATCGTTATTGCGATGCACCCGGACCCGGTAAAGGCGTCGTGGAGGTGGAGAGTGTCGGTGACCATTGCGAGCGAGTCGAGAGCTTCGAGCGCTGTTTCAACGAGCAGCTCGCTGTCGGGGCGCGGGACGAGAACCGCAGGATTCACGCTGAATTCCCGTCCGTAGAACTCCTTGATCCCGCGGATGTAGCTCACCGGCGTTCCCCGACAGCGTCGATCGAGCAGCCGTACAAAACGGCCAAGCGCATCCTCGCTCACCTCCTCCGGAAGAGACGCGAGCAGTCGCTCGGTCGGCTCGCCGGTCGCCAGACTGAGTAGCAGCAGCGCATCGAGATAGGGAGTATCCGCCGACCCGAGCGGCGCGTCCTTCAGACATCGGCGCAACTCTGAGGTCGCCCATTGCAGTACATCCCGCACGCGTGATCTCTCGGGCGAGCGTAGGTCACGCATGATCCTTGAGGTACGCCTCCCTGTCGGTGATTTTGAGCGCCCCAATTGCCTCGTCGAGCTCGCCTTGAAGGATTGAGTCAAGCCGGTAGAGCGTGAGGTTGATGCGGTGGTCGGTGAAGCGGTTCTGCGGATAGTTGTACGTACGGATACGTTCGCTGCGGTCTCCGCTTCCTATCTGGCTGCGGCGGGCCGCTGCCTCCTCTGCGTGCCTCCGGGCTTCCTCCATCTCGTAGAGTCGCGCCTTGAGTACACGGAGCGCCTTCGCTTTGTTCTTCAGCTGCGATTTCTCGTCCTGACAAGTGACGACCATGCCTGTTGGTATGTGAGTTACGCGGACCGCCGAGTCGGTCGTGTTGACGCTCTGCCCACCGGGCCCGGACGACCGGTAGACGTCGATGCGCAGGTCTTCCTGGTTGACCTGAAGGTCGGATTCCTCGGCCTCCGGCAGGACCGCAACCGTCACGGCGGACGTGTGAATGCGACCTCCGGACTCGGTTTCCGGGACTCGCTGAACCCGGTGAACGCCGCTCTCGTACTTCAGATCGCCGTAGACGTTTCTGCCGCTGATCGAGAACACGACTTCCTTGAATCCTCCTATCTCGGTGGGGCTGCTGCTCATCACCTCTACCTTCCAGCTTCGAGTCTCACTAAGGCGCTGGTACATCCGGTAGAGGTCCGCTGCGAACAGCGCCGCTTCGTCACCTCCGGTGCCGGCGCGTATTTCCATGATCGCGTTCTTCGCGTCGAGCGGGTCCTTGGGAACGAGGAGGACGCGCAGCCGGCCTTCGAGCTCAGACAACTGAGCCTCGAGCGTCTCGAGCTCTTCGTGGGCCATCTCGCGTATCGCTGCGTCGGTCTCCCCGTCGAGAAGCTGTCTCGTCTCGGCGAGCGATTCGACCACGCGCCGGTACTCCTCGTAGGCCCGCATCGTCTCACTCAGCGAGGCGTGCTCCTGCATAACTTCGCGGTACCGCTTCTGGTCCCTGGGGAGATCCGGGTCCATGATGAGTTTGTTCAGCTCGTCGTAGCGCTCGCTCAGTTGCTCAAGCTTGTCGATCATGGGTGCTCCTGTATTCGAGACCGTCAGCCGGATGCGCAGGACGCAGGAAGCCGAACAGGCTCCCGCACACCCCGCCGGCAATATGGGCGAACTGAGAAATCGAATCCCCCTGAAACGCCGTCACGAGCTCTCTCGTGAGGTAGAGAAGGACGACGAGGATAAAGGTCAGTGGGATCTCGCCGCGTCTGACGTTGGTGAACGAGCTGAGGAGGATCATCATGAAGACGATGCCGCTCGCACCGAGCAGGCCCGTCGGGAAGATCAGGACATTGAGCACCCCGGTGACGAGGGCCGTGACGATCATCATGAGAAGCAGCGCGCGCGAGCCGTACTTCTCTTCCAGAATCGGTCCGAGCAGCAGGATGAACGCGAAGTTGCTCACCAGATGACCCCAACCGGCATGGCCGACCGCGTGGGTCACCAGTCGCAGGTAGTCGAGGGGGTCCGTGAGGCTCATCGTCGGCCCGACCATGAACAAGCCCGCGGTGAGGCCCATTCCGGTAACCGAGTCGACGAGAAGCACGAGCGCGCTCAGCAGGGCGAACGTGAGCGTGACCGGCGCATTGTAGGTGATCCGCATCACGGCCCCTTGTCGATGGTGATCTCAACGGGACAATGGTCCGATCCCATGACATCCTGCAGTATCCGCGCTGCGGTCACGGATGCGATCGCAACCGGGTTGACGCAATGGTAATCGATGCGCCATCCGACGTTGCGCTCGCGGCCCTTCGTGAAGTAGCTCCACCAGGTGTAGTGCCCGCCGTCTTCGGTGAACAGCCGAAAGGTGTCCCGGTACCCGGCGCCGATGAACCGGTCCATCCATGCGCGTTCCTCCGGCAGGTAGCCGGGGCTCTGTTCGTTTTCCTTGGGGCGAGCAAGGTCAATCGGTTTGTGCGCTATGTTGTAGTCGCCGCAGAGAACGAGCGGAGTTCCAGATCGGTCTATCTCGTCACAGAGCGATCGCATCGAGTCGCAGAAGTCGAGTTTGTACTCAAGTCGCTTCCCACCGTCCTGACTATTGGGAAAGTACGCAGTGATCAGCGTGAACTCCGGGTACTCGAGCAGGAGGACCCGTCCTTCATCATCAAACCTCGAGATCCCCATCCGCTGGACGAGGCGCGGCTCCTCCCGCGTGAATACCGCAACGCCGCTGTACCCCTTCCGCTCCGCGGAAGCCCAGTATGCATGATACCCGTCGGGCTCACGCAACTCATCGTTCAGCTGGTCGGGTTGCGCCTTGGTCTCCTGCACGCAGAGGATGTCGGGCGACTCGTGATCGAGCCACTCGAGAAAGCCTTTCTTCGCGACGGCACGGATGCCGTTCACGTTCCACGAGAGAATCCGCCTCATGGCTGTGAAGGATACTGCATTTATCCTGAGCCGGAAAGCGAGGGGGAGGTCGGCCACCCGTCCGTTCGGAACCGGTGACTCCCGGGAACGAAGAGTACACCGGGATTGAGGATATCATCGGGATCGAATATTCCCTTGAGGTCGCGCATCGCACTCACGATGTCCGACCCCCATTCGAGCTCGAGAAAAGGCGCTCGCAGCCGCCCCATCCCGTGTTCTGCGGTGATCGTACCGTGCAGGTCGGTCACCAGGGCGTATATCTCCTCAGCAACAGCCGCCACCGTCCTCGCGTCTGCGGGTGCGAAGAACGGCCGCAGATGAAGGTTTCCGCTCCCGGCATGACCGTAGACGGCGGCCGGAAGACGATGGCCGGCAAAGATGCGCTCAGCGCCTTCGAGCAGCTGCGGCAGGAGCGAGACATCGATCCCCACGTCGTTGACGACTGAGTACGGCACTCCAATCGTCCCTGTGAGACGGCGCACCATCGGGAGCAGGGCCTTGCGTTCACGCCAGACGGCGGCTATCTGCCGTTCGCTGGTGGCAATCCGTCGCGTGCGCACTCCGCTCCCCGACGGAAGCCGGTTAACCGCCTCCTGCGCCCTCGCCGCTGCGTCACAGCCGGAGTATTCGACGATCAGAAGGCTGCCGTCGTCCTCCCCGCAGAGCGCGGGTGCATGCTCGCGGAGAAGCTCGAGCGTCGTGGATGAAACCATCTCCACGGCCTGAGCGTCATCGCGAAGGACGAGGGCCGCGGCACAGGCATCGCGGTCGTGCTCGAAACGCAGGAGTACCGCCGCGCGGCCCTCATCCCGGCGGCGACCCTCGATCTCGGCTTCAGTGACGATGCCCAGCGTGCCGACGCTTCCAGTCATCAGGCGCGGCAACGCGCGTACCGGATCATCGGCGTGATCGATTAGTGCGAGCAGCTCGTATCCGGAGGCCCACTTGCCGTCGCGCCTCGCCTCGAGTCTGGCCTTCACCGACGCGTCTGCAGCGAGTTTCCCCGCGAGCTTGCTCAGCGCCACGACGATGCCGCGCGGGACATCCGCGGGGCGCCGCGTGTCGATGATCGCTCCCTGAGCGGTGATGAACCGGATCTCCCGGATGTAGCGGTTGATCGCGCCGTGGCGGAGGGCATGAGGCCCGCTTGCCCGAGTGTTGATGTTTCCGCCAAGCCGGGAGAACGGACCGCTCGACGGATCGGACGGCAGGTGGAAGCCGAATCGCTCAAAGGCGCGCTGGAGCTGGTCGTGTCGTACTGCGGCGCCGCAACGCAGCCGGCCGCGGGCCTCGTCGATCTCGATGTCGCTGAACTCTTCCCCGTCGAGGAGCAGCATGGTCCCGTCGGTGATCGCGGCGCCGCCGGTGTTACTGCCGCCGGCCCGTGCGACCACGGGAAGGCCGAGGCGGGCGGAGGTTCGGAGAATACTCGAGATCTGATCTTCGTCGGTCGCCCGGATGACCGCTGTCGGGGTAAGCGAGAAGATACCCGCGTCGCGCTCGTACCTGCCGGGGTCGGCGAACCGGGCCGGCGGGATGAATCGCCGGAACTCCCGCGCCGCCCTGCCGTCGGGCCGCCGTTCACCCACCGGCGATCGTCGGCGACTCGAGCTCCATGGTTGCCGACTCCCATTCGCGGGTGAGCTCTTCGATCGCTGCGTCGATCCGCCGCAGCTCCGTGGTGCGGCGCTTCACTTCGGCGCCATCGCCGTAGACGTGAGGGTCGGCGAGTTCTTGCTGAAGCGCGTCGTGGCGTTCCTCCTGACGAGCAATTCGTTCGAGAAGCGACTCGACCCGACGCTCGAGCTGCTGTCTGCGGCTGCGCAGCGCCTTCTGCTCGTCGTGTGTTGTTGCCGGGGGCGATCGGCGACCGCTCGTGTCGTTGGACTCCGGCGTCACGGTAGCTCGGGCGCCACGCGTGGGCCCGCTTTCCAGCGTTTCGCCCTGGTGTTCGAGCCGCCATGCGTAGTAATGGTAGTCTCCGGGGTAGTCTGAGACCAGTGACGGCGCGCGTGCGTCGCGCGGATCGGGGCGTAGCTCGATGACGCGTCCTGCAAGCTTCTCAATGAACTCACGGTCGTGGCTGACGAAGACGATCGTTCCCCTGAAGTGGCGCAGCGCGTCGAGCAGGACGTCCTTACTCGCCATATCGAGGTGGTTCGTCGGCTCGTCAAGGACGAGCAGATTGTGGGGGTGCAGGAGCAGTTGAAGCATCGCAAGGCGACTTCGCTCGCCTCCGGAGAGCACGCCAACCGACTTGTACACGTCGTCGCCGCGGAAGAGGAATGCGCCGAGCATATCTCTGATTTGTTGTTCGGTCTGTCCGTGGGCAGACCCCATGGTGACGTCGAGCACCGAGGGGCTCGAGTCGCCGACCCCTGCCGACGGGGACGCCGAGACGCCGGAAAGCCAACTGTCGTCGTCGGCGTAGAAGCCTACGCTCACCTCCGCTCCAAGGCGCATGGTGCCGGTGTGGTCAGAGTCTGCTTCGGCGATGATGCGCATCAGCGTCGACTTGCCGGCGCCGTTCGGCCCAACGAGCACCACCTTCTCACCGCGCCTGATAACGAGGTCGACGCCTTCGAGGACAGAGTTGGTTCCGTAGCTGCGAGACACCGTTTCGAGAGTTACCACCTCGCGTCCCGACCGCGGCGCCGCCGGGAAGGAAATGGAGATGTGTTTCAGGTGCTCCGGGATGACGATTGGCTCCATCTTTTCGAGCTGCTTGATCCGACTCTGAACCTGGCGTGCCTTGGATGCCGTAGCACGGAACCGTCGAATGAAGTCTTCGATTCTTCGGATCTCCTCCTGCTGCTGTTCCCACGCCGAGGCAAGCCGGTCGATTTCCTCTTCCCGCTGGCGTTCGTAGTCGCTGTACGAGCCCCGGTAGCGTTTCACTTCTGCGAGAAAGAGTTCCCACACGGTGTTGATCGTCTGATCGAGGAATCGGCGGTCGTGGCTGACGACGAGGACGCCTCCTCCGTACGAGGCGAGATAGTTCCCGAGCCATACCCGCGCCTCCACGTCGAGGTAGTTCGTCGGTTCGTCGAGCAAGAGGAAGTCGGGACCCGACAGGAGGACCTTGGCCAGTGCGATGCGCATCTGCCAGCCTCCGGAGAACTCGCCGACTCCGCGGTTGCGGTCCGACCGGCTGAACCCCAGGCCGGTGAGGATCCGGTCGATCTGTTCCTCGCGGTCGTAGTAGCCGCTGCCTTCGATACGCTCCTGGATCTCATGGTGCTCCTGCACCAGTGCTTCGAGGTCAGGCGCCGAGGCATCGCGAGCCTGCATCTGCTCGGCCACGTGGTCGCGCTGCGCGAGGAGGCTCGCAATCGGCCCGTAGGCGAGCTCGACTTCCTCGTCGAGCGTCTGTCCCGTATGGACGATCCCGGACTGGGGAAGATAGACGACCCGGGCCCCGCTGGTCGCGACGACGGAACCCGAGTCGGGGATCAGCTGGTTCGCGAGGATCTTCATGAGCGACGACTTGCCGCTTCCGTTGGCGCCGGCGAGGGCGCACCGGTCTCCTGACGAGAGAGTCAGGTTCACGTTCCTGAGAATGTCCCGATCGGCGTACGCGAGGCTTATATCGCTTGCCTGGATATGGGCCATCTACTCTCCGACGGCGGACATGAAGATCGTCAGCGGTGAGACGCCGACACTCTGAACGACGCGATCGCGGATGTTGTTGGCCGGAACCCACACGAGCCTGATTCCGCCCTCGAGCAGTTGGTAGACGAAACTCGTGGTCGCCTGCGCTCCGTCGAAGCTGAAGGAGAGTGCTCCCTGGTACTCCTGTCGCAGCGCGGGGCTCAGGTAGAGGCCGAGGTCGATCCGGCCGGTCGAAGACGCCTGCGGGCTGATCGCGGTTGGAACGAGCCTGTGATAGCCGGACCAGTTGAACCGCTGGTTCTCCAGCAGCGTGAGAGCTCCGTACGCATCGCTTCCGAAGTCGGGCCCACGTTCGAGCAGCCGCTCGTAGCGAGCGCGCCTGCGCTCGATCTCGTTCTCCACGTACTCCTGGATGTCTCCCGGAACACGCTGCATTGCGAGGACGTACTGTCGGCCGTCGTGCGTGTACCGAAGGCTCAGTTCGTCGTTGCGCTGGAAAGTGAGCTGCAAGGACGTTCCTTCCGCCACGTACCGCCGTGGGCCCGCCGCGGCGATGCGCTCATACTCGAAGACAGTGGCGTGGTAGGGCAGGACGAGCTCGAGTTGGTTGTCCTCAGGACGGGGGAAAAGGCCGAACTCCGGCCGGAACAGCTCGAGATCGAAGGCGCGGCTGGAGATCATCTCGAGGTAGTAGACCGGTCGCCAGACGTTCTGCAGCAGCATGTCGATCAGCGGATCCGCGCCCCTGCCCGTCTCCACGACTACCGTGTCGTCGGTCGGGTCGAAGACCTGCAGGGTGTAGCCGAATACCCATCCACGCTCTCCGGTCTCGGTCATCGCCTCGTACCAGTACGATACGAGCCCTTCGATATTCGTCTGTTCGGGTTCTCGCCCGATCAGCTTGACCTGTTCGTTCTCCCTTAATCGGTAGACCGTGTTGCCCGCGGAGGCACGAGGCTCCGACCGCAGCGGGAGTGCGCTGCGCGTCGCTCGAGCGTGAAGCGACGGGTTGCCCTCGAGTGCGGACAGATATTCGGCCGCACGCATTCGCGCGGTCGTCTCTTCCGCGTGCACCTCAACGCGCCATCGGGCAATGTCGAGAGGCTCTACAAGCTCATCAGCCGAGACTCGGTAGGTGTCGGTGATGTCCGACTGTGAGAGTACGGTGACGACGCTTCCTGACCTGATCACCGTCTCCTCCGGCGACCAGAGAATAACACCGGTCCCGATGGTACGGCTCCCGCAGGCTCCAAGGAGAGCCGAGAAGGCGATCATCAGGAGGGTAAGGCGTGAAGCGGTGCGTAAATCGCGACTGGGTGGCAGCAGAACCATCGAGAACTCCGTGGGGTGAATTCACTATAACCCCGATGCAAAGTCAACTGCCCCCACCGACCGTCCTCAGTCAACCACGATCACGAGCCTCCCGTTGCGCAGGAGCGAACGGTTGTGCTCGGAGGCCATGATCTGCAGTGCATCCTGCTCGGTGATCACGATGTCGGTAGGGGCGGTGCCGAAAAGCCCGGCGGCCTGAATGCGCAGGGGGCGGACTCCGAGCCGATCCCCGTGGCCCGCCGCCTGCGGGTCTTTGGTATACGCCGCCGCGCCGTCGCTACCGATGAGATTTGGATCCACGTGTCCCGCGCCGGCCAGCCGGTAGAGAAGGCTCTCGGGCCCGCGAAGGTAGTGTATCGAGGGAAAGAGCGCCGGCTCGATGCGCGCCGAGGTATCTGTTCCAAAGAGCGGTAGCTCGCCGGCCGCGTAGATGAGTATGCCCGTGTAGTCGGTGTGGGCGACCCAGCCGAGTCTCGTCTCGATGGGGATCGTCCTGGTGTGGAAGACGAACTCCCGGGCGAGGCCTTCGTGCAAGTCGATGGAGAAGGTGATCCGGGCGGCGGTGAGGTTCCGGGTGCCACTCGCGTCGACCGTGGTCGCCGAGCGCGCTGCACGCTCGACCCGAACTATGTGCTCTTCGTTTTCGCGAACGAACGTTGCGACGGTATGGAGGGAGTCGAGCCTGACGTCCGCGAGCGCGGAGAAGAGTATCCGCGGGGCGTCTCGTCGTATCGCCCGTTGTGTCTGAGAGATCGCGGCGGGGCCGGTTGCGCCCTCAGCGTCGAGCGTACGTTCGATCGTGACGAGCATCGTTCCCGTGCCCCAGTCGATCTGGGTTGTCACCGTGTCCGGGGGAGGTGATGCGGCTGCGCTCGTGATGAGACAGGCGAGGAGAAACGTCGTCAGAGCGGTCTGCCGTACCACGCTTCTATTCTCGGCGGCCCGCGGCGGCGCATTAACGGATCACCCTACAGACGTTCGCCCAGGTAGACCCCTGCCCACTCCCAGGTTCCGTGGATCTCCGGATCCGGTGGGAAGTGCACCCGCCTGAAGTAGAGGTACCATGTGCGAATCCGGAGCCCGCCCCAGCCGTAGGTCCAGAGAAATGCTTCAGTTCCCTCGGCGTTCATGTCGACTTCACGGTCGATGCTCAGCGCGCGTGGCGTGAGTCGTAGAATAGCGCCGAGGTTCCAGATCGGCATGGTGTTCGGGTCGTCGAAGTCCTGTTCCCAGCTACGGGTGAAGAAGTTGACGCCCGCCTGGTACCGAGAGAGAGTAGCAGTATCCCGGTTCACCAACGCCCAGGTGATCGTTCGTCTCAGGTCCTCGACCGTCGGCAGGGTCCAGTCCTTGCGGCTGTCGTAGAAGTCAACGCGCTCGCGGATCTGGCGATACGCGTCGGGTCTGCCGGGAATCTCCACGTTAGGATATCGCAGCACTTGCCGGTACGCCGCGTACACCGCTTCCCATTCGCCGAGAAGCGCGAGGTTCTCGGCGAGACGGTAGTAGAGCAGACCCCTGTCGACCTCGCCGCCGTACTCGTCGAGGAGGGTTCGGTAGTGCAGGACACGATTCTCCGGATCGGGAGAGAGTCGTACCAGCTGTTCGAGCGCCGCCTGGCGAAGCGAGATCCCGCCGGCTCGAACATCCGAGTAGCCGGTCACGACACGTTCGTAGTAGTAGCGAGCCAGCGCGTGCGCTCCCGTCTCCATATAGCTCTGTGCGACGATGTAGAGATACAGGCCGCCGTACTTGTCCTTTGGATTTCGCTCGACATAGTTCGTGAGATACGCGATAAGCGGCTGCGGGCCCGCCTCGATCAGCAGGAACCCGGCGAGCCGTTCGATGGCCACGGCGCGTACTTGCGGATCCTCCTCCGTGGCTACGAGCTTGTACAGCTCGCGCACTTCGGGATCAGAGGAACCGGCGAGGTAGTAGTCGTCAATATCAGTGCAGCCGCTTGCCGCGATCACCGCAGCCGCGCAGGCAAGAAAAAGCGTTCGGAACCTCATGGTCACCGCGGAGTATAGCAGCGAGGGTGATCGCTGGCAACCGGCGCTCAAACCGGCTACTATGCTCCCATGGACCGACGCCATCCTCGATTCCCGAACAAGCTGGCTGTCCTCGGAGCGATGCTCGTGATCGTCGGCGGCGTGCTGCTGTTACGGACTACCGATCGGCTGCCGAGCCTCGTCTCGCTCTGGCCGCTCGTCCCGTTGCTGGTTGGGCTCGTCCTCCTCTACTACCGGCTGTTTCATTCGGGGCCGGACTACTACGTCTTCCTCGGCACGAGTCTGCTGTTGACCGGCCTCCTGTTGCTGGTGACCGGGACGGTTCTGCCGGTTGCGCTTTCACGCGTGTGGCCGGTCTTCATGACCGTGATCGGTGTGGCGCTCCTCCTGTACGGCCTTCGCAAACACGGTGCCGCACGAGTGACGTTCACGATTCCCGCGGGGGCGATGATACTCTTGTCGGTTCTTTTTCTGCCGTTCTCTCTGGATCTGATCTCCACGGACTTCACCGACTTCGTCGGGGTCTGGTGGCCCATGCTACTGGTCGGCATGGGAGTCGCTCTGATCTTCGCGCACCAGACGCGTCGCAGGGGCCGTTGATGGACCTCCACGCCGTGCGTCGGTTCTGCGACCGCGCTTACCGACGCTACCACCGCCTGCAATACCTCTCGCCGGATCCTCTGGAAGTCGTTCGCCGCTATCCCGCCGTCACCGACCGCGAAGTGGTTGGGCTGATTGCTTCGAGTCTCGCTCTCGGCAGGGTCGATGGGATCGTTCGATCCGTGCGGGAGGTGGCCGCACGCCTCGGAGTCGCAGGCCCCCACCCCGCGGAGTTCGTGGCGGAAGCGACCGACGGGGATCTGCGGACGTGCTGCAAGGGGTTCAGGTATCGGTTCTTCGACGCAGAACAGCTGCACGGGCTCCTTGCTGGCCTGCGCGGCGTGTTGCACGACCACGGTACGGTAGAGGCGTGTTTCCAGCGCGGTGTGAGCGCTGCGAACCTGCAGGACCCGGCTGACGGGGTCGTCGCCGGGCTCGCAGGTCTGGTCGGCGCGGTCGTGGCCGGTTCGGATGGCAGGCTCTCGCGGTCGATCTTGCTGCCTCGGCTTGAACGGGAGAGCGCGTGCAAGCGGCTGATGCTCTACCTCAGATGGATGGTGCGCAGCGATGAGATCGATCCCGGAGGATGGTCCGCTGTGGATCCGGCGGCCCTTCTGATGCCGGTGGATACCCACCTTCTGAGAGTGGCGCGCGCGCTCGGTTTGACGTCGCGATCGCAGCCGAGTCTCGGCGTTTCCCTCGAGATCACCCGAGCCATGCGAGCCGTTGATCCTGTCGACCCGGTCCGTTTCGACTTCTGCCTGACGCGTCCGGGCATCCACCCGCTGATCGACGAAGTCCAGTGGCTTGCCTGTGGCGTTTCGCGCGAGTCGGGCGGGAAACCGTTGCGGGAACGCACACGCTCTGCCTGATTTTGGCTACATTATGGGGAAATATTTCAGGCATACGCCGAATGAGAAGGAGCTGGGAATGCAGAAGTACGTGTGCAACGTGTGTGGCTACATCTACGACCCGGAAGAGGGCGATCCGGACAACGGTATCGAGCCGGGCACCTCGTTCCAGGACATCCCGGAGGATTGGGTTTGTCCCATGTGTGGAGCGCTGAAAGAGGACTTCTCCCCGGAGGAGTAGTCGACTATGCGAAAAGGGCGGCCTGCCGCTTGTAGTGGTCTTCGATCACGAGGCAGGCCATAGCCTCAACGACCGGCACCAGTCGCGGGCAGATGCACGCGTCGTGCCGTCCTTCGGTTTTGATCGTTCGTTCCGTGCCGTTGAGATCAACCGTCTGCTGCGGACGAGCGATCGAACTCACCGGTTTTACGGCGACCCTGAACACTATTTCGGTGCCCGTCGAGATGCCGCCGATGATCCCGCCGGCGTTGTTTGTGACGAAACCGGCGGCGACCATCTGGTCGTTGTGTTCGCTTCCGGTCATGTCGGCCGCGGCGAAACCGGCTCCGAACTCGACGCCCTTCACGGCACCAAGGCTCACCATCGCGTGCGCGAGCTGGGCATCAAGCTTGTCGAAGACCGGTTCGCCGAGCCCGGGGTCAACGCCCCGTATGCGGCACTCCACGATGCCACCTACACTGTCGTTTCGATCGCGAATCTCGGCGATGCGTTCCATCATCCGAGCCGCTGCGTCCGGATCGCAGGCTCGCAGCATATTGTGCTCGATCTGGTCCGGCATGTACTTCTCGCACTGCACGCCGGCTGCTCTCCCGGTGTAGGCGAGCACGTCAACCCCTCGTCGTGCGAGCAGCTTCCGCGCGATCGCGCCCGCGGCGACGCGTCCGGCCGTTTCTCGTCCGCTCGCCCGGCCGCTGCCCCGGTAGTCGCGGATCCCGTACTTCTTCAGATACGTGTAGTCGGCGTGCCCCGGGCGGAACATCCCCTTGATCTCATCGTACGCCGCCGGGTCGGCGTCGGAATTGTAGAGAATGAGCATGATCGGTGTGCCCGTTGTCTTGCCGTCGAAGATACCGGAGAGGATCTGTACCGTGTCCGGTTCCTTTCGCGGAGTCGTTATGAAGCTCTGCCCCGGCTTGCGTCGGTCGAGCTGGTCCTGGATGTCCTGCTCAACCAACTCGAGTTGTGGCGTTACGCCGTCCACCACGACGCCGACGGCGCCTCCGTGCGACTCCCCGAAGGTGGTGAGCCGGAACAGGTGCCCAAAACTACTTCCTGCCATTGAGATACTCCGTAACCGTCGCGATGATGAGTGACCGTGCCGCACCAAGAGGCTTTCCGTTGAGCTCGACCGTCAGACGGGCGATGGAATCGTAGAGAGCTACACGGCGGTCGTAGAGCTCTCGAAACCGCTCGCGCCCGAGACGTTCGTCCTTCGTCTGAAGAAATGCGGGGATCCCTCGAGCGAAGACCCGCCGCGCGATGGCGTCGTGGGTGTCGACGATGTGTACCAGGAGGCTCCCCTCGGTCGACTGGAGCGCCTCCTGGTTGTCGCACAGACCTCCGCCCGTTGCGACCACAAGCGGCTCCTCCCGGGCGGCAACGAGACGACACGCGGCCGTCTCGAGCCGGCGGAACCGCTCGACGCCTTCTTCGAGGTAAATGTCGCGTACGGTCCTCCGATTCCCGTGCTGGGCGGAGTCGATCTCCTGGATAATCGTGTCGGTATCGCAGAAACCCCTGTCGAGTTGACCGGCAAGCGCCGCTCCGTGGTGGCTCTTACCCGTGTGTTTCATGCCGACGAGATATATTCTACTCGTGTTCACCGCGGCTCAGTATAGCGATGCTCAGGGCAAGCGGAAATACTCTGAGAAGAACAATACGCTTTCCACCCGCCGTCTGAACAGCAGCACCCGTCATTCCCCGCTGAACTCCACCCGCTCAACGACCAGCTGCCCTTCCCGGTTCCGAGCGTAGTGCTGAACCATCATGAGCTCACTCACGAAACGCGGAAGGGGGTCGATGGTGGTCTCCAGCCGCACCGGGTCGCCGGAATCCACGTCGATCCACGCGGTTCCGCGATTCACGGCGCCGGGTCCCGTGCGGTGCTCAAACTCGATGGGGAGCACGACGGTCCCGTCGAGTACCTTTCTGCTTCCGGCGCCTACAACCGTCACGTGAAGCTGCTCTTCGGGCGCGAAGGGATTGCGTTGCAGCCCCGCAAACGGCGATCCGTTGTCGCCGGTCTCATCTGCCTGACCCTGTCCCGCGCCGAACGGCACGCCGCCCGACTGCCGGTTGTCTCTCCGCTCATCGGAGACATCCTCCCCGTTGCGCTTTGCCGAAACGACGCGACTGTGGACTTCGCCGGTCGCGTCGGCCCAGAGCTGCACAACCGTCTCATCGCGTGAGATAAGCTCGCCGCGTCCGTTGTACTGGTCGAATATCGCCGCTATCGACCCGGGCACGAGATCGCCGCTCGTCAGCAAAGACTCGACCGCAATGCTCCAGAGCGGGTGTGCCGTGAGAACCACAGGCAGGGCGGCAAGCGATGCCGCAATGAGAGTGCGCTTCACCATTGGTCGTCAAAATACCTTGGTATCTGCGGTATCGTCTGTAGGAAACTGGAGCGAAGATAGACGGTGGAGTCGTCGAGAAGCGAAAAGGAATGCAGGTCATCGGGACGGAGCCGGACCGCAACCCCGAGCCTCACCGGTATGTCGGCCCAGAAGTTGACGACCGCTGTGAGCTCGGTGCCGAGAGCCACCGCGGGATCGAAGCCCGCCCGCAGGGGAGCCGCGTCGTATCCGCCGGTCGATTCGGCGAAGAGTGTGAGGCCGAAGGCGGTGATCCCGACGCTCGGAAGCAGCGGGATGTCCACGAGGAGGTGCGGAGTGTGGTAGTCGATGGCGAGACGGTAGCGGCCACGCAGGTCTTCGGTGGGCGTATGGTCGGTTCTCGTCTCGAATCCCCGCAGACCGTAGGGCGAGACGTACCCCACGGTGGAGGCGAAGCTTGCCTGGGGGATGACGGATACGACGTGGTCGCCTCGCCCGAGTCCCACGTTGAGCCCCGCGCCGGCGAGCACCAGGAGCGCCTGCGGCGCGAAACCCGGCGCGTCGAGCGGAGTTGCCGCTGTTGCCGTGAACGATCGGGCCCAGGGGGCGTGGTAGGCGCGTCTCGAGGAGAGCGGCGTCGCGTCGGCCGAGAAGGTCGTGGCGAGCGCGATGCGGCTCCGCCGCGGGTCCGCCTCAGCCGCGACGGCGCCTGCGACGGCAAACGGCGTGCGAGAGACAAGAGTCAGGATGTGGTTCGCGCTCAGTCCGATCGAAGACCGACGGTTGATACCGAGCCGGTAGTCCGAACGAAGCTGATAGGTCAGCGCGACGCCCTGCCTCGCGGTCCGTATGTGGGCCCGCTCTTCGTCCGGGTCGTCGGGTGTGACGTCGTAGACCCGGTATTGTGCATCGCTCGCAGCCTGGAACGTGAACGGTCCGTACCGCGTCTGCCATGCGATCGCGTAGTCGATCTGGCTCAGCGCCGGGAAGTAGACGGCCGACGCCTGCCAGGTGTTCCTGCCAAGGTAGTCCGCGCCGTATACCATCGCTCCGCCGCCGAGCCCGCTCGCCTCGAGTCCCGGTCCCGCGACTCCCGCGGTCGGGAGCCAGAAGACGGGGCGCGGCCACGGAACATAGCGTTCGCCCTCCACGGCCTGCGGAGCGACGCGGGAGGCGACCGGTCGGCCGGGCACCGTGGGAAACGGTTCACCCTCT
>SLST01000384.1 GCA_007130265.1 Spirochaetales bacterium | reverse complement strand
GGAATCAGCGAACACGACGCCGAGGCATACCACGAGTTCATCTCGAGATGGCAGCCGCTGAATGAGGCGGTTTTCGAGCTCTTTCTCAAGGCGCCGACGATGCGGAATATCGGCAGCACGGTGCTTCTGAAGAAGTTCGGCAACGACCGTTCCGACCGCAACGATCTGCTTCGTACGCTGTTCCAGAGCTATGGACGGTTGATCAACGATACCTTTGAGGACGAGCGGATGCGGGCGGCGCTTGCCTGGTGGGGGGCGCAGAGCGGTCCGCCGCCGATCGACGCCGCGAGCGCGGAGTTCATCGGCTGGCACTCGGTCATCCACCAAAGGGGACCGGCCCGGCCGCGGGGTGGATCAGGGATGCTCACCCAGGCGTTGGCCGCCTACATTCGCGATCACGGAGGGCAGGTGCTTGCCGGGCAGGAGGTGACTCGTATCCTCGTTGAGAACGGACGCGCAGTCGGTGCTCGAACGGCGGGAGGCGAGCAGTACACCGCCCGAAGGATCATCTCGAACGCGCATATCTGGGTGACCTTTCTCGAACTGCTGGACCATTGGATCTCCGCCCCGTTGCGCTCTCGCATGAGCAAGATCCACGTGGGTAACGGCTTCGGGATGGTCGTTCGGGCGGCGATGGACCGGTTGCCGGCGTACGAGCTGAACGATGCCTCGAACGATGAGGTGTTGCGGGGACTGCAGCTGCTCTGTCCTACGAGGCAGTACCTCGACGACGCGTACGCGGACTACCTCAGGGGTGAGCCTTCGAGGGATCCGGCCGTCGTTGCGATGACGTTCAGCGCGATTGACCCGACGCTCGCTCCGGCGGGCAAGCACACGCTGTTTCTGTGGGGACAGTACTACCCGTATCGGCTCCGCGAAGGGCTCGACTGGGGGCGTATCGAGCGTGAAGAAGCGACCAAGCTCTTTCGCGTGATCGACAGGTTTGCGCCCGGAACCAGTGATGCCCTGATTGATATGTACGTTCAGACGCCTGCGGTCATACGTGAGAAGCACAACATGCCGAATGCGAACGTGATGCACGTCGAGATGGTCCTTGACCAGATGTTCATGTTCCGACCATTGCCGGAGTTCTCACGTTACCGAACGCCGCTGAAAGGGCTCTACATGGCGAACGCGGGGATGCATCCGGGCGGCGGCATCTTCGGCGCCCCGGGTTACAACTGTGCCCATGAGGTGCGACGCAGCCTACGAAGGATCTTCTTCTGACGGCTTGGTGTGAAGCGCCTTGCCGAACTCCCGCCATATCTGTTCGATCTCGTTGCGACTCTTCGCCTTGGGTCTCACCGGCCGGCGCGCGGGTACGTGGCGCTGCGCGCGGGGGGTCTCGGGTTGATCGGCGGGACCGCTGCGTCCGCCTGCCCGCACGCCCGGCGGGTCGTGGAGGCCGCCGCCATCCGCCGCGGCACGCCCCGTCAGCGCTTCCTCCGCGGCGGACCGAGACATTGCGCGCGGACGTGCACCGAATCTACGGGTATACGTCGCTCGCAGGCTCTCGTGCCTTCCCGACAGACGCAGGAGTATCTGCCTCAACACGCTTGTGCGTGCAAACGCTTCGTCATAGATCGCCACAATGCTCAGTCCAAAGAGCTCACAGAGCGGCTTCAGCTCGGAGGATTCGATGTTGAAGAACTCGGCGAGAAGCACCTTCAGTTCCTCGGTTGATATCAGCTCACGCCGCTGTTTCGCGTCGTGGATGATCGCTTCCGCGACGATCTGCGGTCGAGCGAGCAGTTCGCCGAACAGCGGCAGCTGTCTGTTCACCCGCCTTTCGATATCCTCGTTCAGCATGTCCCGCGACCCGAAGATCTCGGCGATCCCAGGAGCGCGACCGCGGAGGAACGCTTCCATGAGCTCCGTGTACTCGCGGCTCAGATGCGCGCTCATGCGGGCGCGCGACTGCTCGAAAAGCCGTGCAACGCAACTCGCATGAACGTACACACCATGGATGTAGAGGATGTGCGGAAGCTTTCGCCGTGGTCGGGGTCTCATGAACTCCTGGCTGAGGCGCGAGGCGAATGCTGCAGCCGCGGGCCCGAGTCTCGTCTGGGCCTCCTCGACGAGCGAGGAGAACTCCTCCTGTGTGAGGGGAGTCGTCCCGGCCGCACGGGTCTTCCCTTCGAGCGATTCGAGCTCCTCGGTCACTAGGTGTTCGTGTTTCTGCTGCTCCTTCGCCGCCCCGACCCGGGCTTCAACGAACATCATCACTAGGTACGCAAGCTGGAACACCTCGTCGGTCTCGTCAAGGTTCTTCCTGAAAGCGACGGTTGAGCGCTCCTTCACGAGCGTCTTCGTCAAGTCGAGCAAGACGTCCGGTACCTTGCTCTCCATGCGGCGACGTATCTCGCTGATGCTGGTGTCCTTCAGGCGCGCAAGCTCCTCTACGATGCCGCGTTCGGCAAGGTCTCGCTTGAGGGTTGACACAGCCTGGGTCAACAGATCCGCGGCGGTTCCCGTTGTGAAAAGGATTCGAAAACTTCCCATCAGGCGAATACGGTAGATCACCGACGCTGCGCCGCCGTCTCGCCGCGGCGTTACCAGGTGCGACGAATCTGCGTCGACGATATGGTAGTCCGGAGGGAGTGCGCGTACCTCCTTGAGTCGCTGTTCGGACGGCAGGACGTGAAAACCGGTCTGGAGCAGTCGCGCGATTGCTTCCTCGAGGACGGCGACCCAGTAGTCGAGGCTCCCCCGTCTGGTGAGGACGATCTGATGCGGTTCGCGACCCGATTTTCCGGCACGGGTCGTGAGCACCCCGATCTCAGCCGTCCGCAGCTTTGCCATGAGTCGCTCGAGCGCGCTTCGTTCCTGTTCGGCGCTCGCCTGCGCGGAACTCAAGAACCGATCAACGTCGATGCGAGGTGACCACCGGTCACACAATCGATGGAAGATGGCGCGCTCGTGCGCGGCGAAGCCTCCTATCTGGGACAGGACTTCGTCACGCCCTCTGGGCTCGAAGCTGACGTAGTCGGGTTGCTCGCTCATGCTCGTTCAGATCATCCTGCAGATCAGCCTGCGGGTACCGGAGTCGGTCTGACTCTTATCAGGAGCGTCGCGCACCGCGGACAGTGACGAAGAACGAACTCCTTGTCTCGCTCGCGTACGATCGTCCCTCGAGCCTCTCTGCTCTCGGTGTCAAGCGCAGCTCCGCACACGGTACATCGCCGGCTATCTCTCTGGTTCATGGACGTCTCCACTGTGATTGTCGGGAGAAAAGAGTCTACTTGTTAGCAGGCCGCGCCTAAGGTGCGTTGGTCGGATCCCACCCCACACGCAGGTTCGCGTGCAGCGAGTCCATCGCATCGATATCCGGCAGCGAGATCTCGAAGTCGAACACGTCGGCCTGTTCGGTTATCTCGACCGGATCGAGCGAGCGTACGAGCACGCCGACGCCCTTCTGCAGGGCCCATCGAACCATCAGCTGCGATGTCGACTTGCCGTACTGGTCGGCGATCTCACGCAGCGCTCGCGCTCGACGCCGAAGGCTGCGTGAGAGCGGCGTATGGGTCTGCAGCAGGATGTCCTTCCGACGGCACCACTCGTGCAGACGCCGTTGATTGAGAAACGGGTTGAACTCGACCTGGTTGACCGCCGGTACCGAGCCGGTCTCCGAGATGATCTCCTCGAGATGTCGGATCGCGAAGTTGCTCACGCCGATCGCGCGACAACGACCGTCTTCGAGGAGTCTTCCGAGCGCCCGCCAGCTCTCCTTTCGCAGGCGAATCAGCGGCCAGTGGATGAGGTAGAGATCGATGTACTCGACGCTCAGCAGCTCAAGCGAGCGGTCGAACGCAGAGAGTGTCCGATCGTACCCAAGGTCGGAATTCCAGACCTTCGTAGCGAGGAAGACATCCGGGCGCGGTACCGTTGCTTGTCGCAGGGCACGTCCGATGTCGGCTTCGTTGTTGTAGACGCTCGCCGTGTCGATCAGCCGGTATCCGGTCGCAAGAGCCGTCTCGACTGCACGAACCGTTTCGTCTCCGCGCTCCGTTGGCGTGCAACCGAGGCCGAACATGGGCATTCGCGTGCCGCTTTGCAGGCGCACCGTCGAACGCAGGGTTGAAACCGCCACTGATCCTCCTTCCTTGAATCCGTTTTCGAGCCTATCAGCCTCGGACGCGGCCGTAAAGGCGGTTCGCTGAGCAGTGCGACCGCCGCGAGATGCGGCCGCTGCGAAGGTAGCCGCGAAGGCGTAGAAGCCACTATACTCTTCGGCGAAGGAGAGCCACGGTTTGATCTACATCCCGTTCCCTACATGGCTTCGCGCCGAGATCATCCCCGGACTGCCGTTCCGATGGTACGGGTTGATGTACCTTGTCGCGTTCGGTCTGTCCTATCTCCTTTTCATGGTGCAGGTTCGACAGCGAAAGCTGGATGTCGACCAAGACACGATCGTCAACTTCTTCTTCTGGGGTATCATCGGGTTGCTCCTCGGCGCCCGGGTGTTCTCCGCTCTCTTCTTTGAGCCGACCGGCATCTACTGGAGACAACCGTGGCTCATCTTCTGGCCTTTCCGCGACGGTAGATTCGTGGGGCTGCAGGGGATGAACTACTACGGCGGGCTTGTCGGGGCGCTGCTCGGGTTCGTTCTGTACGCGAGGAAGCACCGGGACCGCATCGCAATCATGGACTGGGGGGACATGCTGCTCTGCGGAATTCCGCTCGGTTACACGTTCGGACGCATCGGCAACTTCATCAACGGTGAGCTCTACGGACGCGTCACCCGGGCTTCCTGGGGCGTGGTCTTTCCGGAGGCGAGACGATTCCCTGCGTCAGAGCCATGGGTGCAGGAGTGGGCTGCCGACGTGGGTATCGAGGTCTCCGCCGCGGACACGCTCGTGAATCTGCCCCGCCATCCTACGCAGCTCTACGAAGCGGCAACCGAGGGAGTTCTCCTGTGGCTGATCATCTGGTTCGTCGTCCGCAAGCACAAACCGTTCGACGGTTTCGTCGTCGGTTTCTACCTGATCGCGTACGGGGTCGTCAGGTTCGCTGTCGACTACTTTCGCGTGCCTATCTCAGCCAACGATTTCGCCGTCAGACTCGCAGAGACCGGACTCCCGGTGTACTTCGTCCAATCACCGCTCAACCTCATTCCGAGCCAGCTCTACAGCCTCGGGATGATCGTCGGCGGAGCGGTCTTCCTCGCCGTCGTCGGTAGACGTTCCCAGACCACTCAACCGTCGACCCGTGCGGATGATGAGGCCAGACCTTCAGGGCGGGCACGCTCAATGCGGAAGTTGCGCAAGAAGATCAGATAGCCGGCGAGGGCACATCGATCGAGGCGCAGCGCCCGCCTATCGGCTCGCCATATCCTTCAGGTACCGGAAGCTCGTCCTCAGGCTTCTGAACGGATCGTTGTTCACCCAGTCACCGTCCTGCTCGACAATGAACCACCGGCATCCGGCGCCGTCGGCCGCAGAGATGATCCCGGTCCAGTCCATGTTGCCGGAACCCACCTCGGCGAATCGCCGCCGCCGGTCCGCGTCGATGGCGTAGTCTTTGAGGTGGATCAGCGGCATGCGACCAGACAGCTTTCGGCACCAGGCTGCCGTGTTCCCTCCGCCGGCCTGTACCCAGTGGGTGTCGAGCTCCGCCTTCAGATTCTCCGGATCGGTGTTATCGTAGATGTACTCGAGGATGAGGTGGTCCTTGATCCGGCGGAACTCGATGTCGTGATTGTGATAGCTGAGTGTCTTGCCCGCGGCGCGCAGCGCCTCGCCCGCGGCGTTCAGCTGCTTGACGAAGCTCTTCAGCCCGCGCATGGAGGAGAAGTCAACGTCGGCGGGGTAGGGATACGCGGTGTGTTCGCAGTTGAGGATCGAGAGCTTCTCGACGACCGCCTCCGGCGTCTCGAGTATGACCTGGGCGTTCTCGTGGGTTGCGCAGCACTGCAAGCCCTCGCCGTCGAGGATCGACGCGAGCTCGCGCGGATCGATCGGCCCGACTCCCGAGATCTGGACCGCCTGATACCCGATCTTGCGGACCTGTCGGAGCGTCTTGCTGATCTGCTCGCTGGTGTTGAGGTGATCGCGAAGCGTGTAGAGCTGCGCCGCTACCTGTTCGACTCTCATGCGTCCTCCAAGGCCCGGCCGATTCCGTTCAGCGAACGGATCGCGAGCCTGTTTCCGATTTCATCGACTCCAGGCGAGCCGTCCGCCGGGATCCAGCTGATCGTGACAGGCTCGCCCGGTACCAGTGTCAGCATGTTGTCGGTAAAACGTCCCGGCTGGTCGCCTGGATCGAGTGCGACGTCAAAGGCAGGCACATCGGTCGAGAGCGTGATCGAGAACCCCTGGCCGGTCCGGTTTGCGTCGGCAACGATCTCCGGCAGCCCGGTCCGACAGCTCTTGGGAGGAGCGAAGAAGACCTGCGCTGTGGTAGTATTCCGGCCCGGCTCTCCGCCGCTTTCGGACCACTCGAACAGACCGAAACAGCTCGTTCGGTCGGCCCCCAGATCCTCCGCAGAGAGACGGTGCAGTCGTGTGCTGCTTTCCGGATCGATCGAAACCTCGTGCTGGTTCTGCGTGTGGTAAGCCGTCCCGTCGAATCCCATGACGCGAACGGACAAGTCTCCGCGGATCGCCCGACGGCGATCGTTCACGAGACAGATGTCCCAACCCGCTGCCGGCTCGTCTTCGGTTGCGAGCGCCGCTCCGTGAGCATCCACGGGGATTGCGGCGAGAAGCACCGGAGCGAAGAAGCGCTTCGCCGCGTAGTGGAGCAGCTTCCACTTGCCTCCGTACTCGATGGAAGCCCACGATGCGACTGGCCAGGTATCGTTGAGCTGCCAGTAGAGAGCACCCATGCATCGCGGTCGTCCGGCACGCCAATACTCCACTGCGGTGCGGATCGCGTGAGCCTGCTGGACCTGACTGAGGTACAGCTGTTCATCGAACGAGTTGGGGAACCGGTAGTACCGGGACATTGTCTGCATGATGATCGTGTTCCCGCGAGGATTTCGCTGATGGTGCTCCATCTCGGGGGCCGTCACGTTGTGATGCGTCGGGTGCGTGTACGTCTGGACGCACGACAGCGACGGAAACGACTGAAACCCGAATTCGCTGCAGAACCGCGGAACGACGGTGCGGTACGAGCTGAACGGCTCGCCGCCGTGCCAGACGCTCCAGTAGTGCATGTCGCCCTTCTCGTCGGCCTTCCAGTCGTCTGAGTACTGGTCAGGACCATCGGTCGGTGAGCTCGGCCAGAACAGCCGCGAGGGGTCCAGGGCACGGCAGGTTTCGCCTACGACGCCTTCGTTGAGACGATCGTAGTCAACAAGGTACCGGTCGCGGTTCTGTCGCGACTCGTCGAACCAGTTGAGGGCACCGACGTTCTCGTTGTTTCCGCACCACAGGGCAATCGAGGCGTGATCCTTCAGGCGCAGTACCTGATGCGTGACCTCGCGGCGGACGCTCGCGAGGAACTCGGGATCGGAGGGGTAGAGTGCGCACGAAAACATGAAGTCCTGCCAGATCAGCAAGCCGAGCTCATCGCATAGTTCGTAGAACCGGTCCGACTCGTAGGTGCCGCCTCCCCATACGCGCAGCATGTTCATGTTCGCTTCACGGGCTGACTCGAGCAGCCACCGCAGCTGCCCGGCATCGGCGTGTCCCGGCATCGCGTCCTGGGGAATCCAGTTCGCGCCCTTTGCGAATACCGCCACGCCGTTCACCACCAGAGTGAAGCTCTCGCCATTCTGATCGGGTTCCCGGTCCACCTCCAGCGTGCGAAAACCTACCCTCCGCTCGATCCGGCTGCCGAACGCTTCGACGACAACGCGGTAGAGCGGCTGGTCGCCGAACCCGTTTGGCCACCAGAGTTGCGGATCAGGCACGTGCAGCTCGACCGGCGCGCACGAATCGCCGCCCTCGAGACGTGGGTCGAGCGAAACCTCGGTCTCGGTCCGTGCGCAGCGCGACCCGTCGGCGTCGTACACGGATACGGCGAGGGTGCTCGTGTGTTGACGTGCCTCGCTGGACGGCAACTGGAAGCGAGGTTCGACGCGCAGGCGCCATTCATCGTGGTGCTTCAGCGACATCGCCGGAGCGCTGGTCAGATACGGCTCGTCGCCGGTTACCAGCTCCACCGACCCGTTCATCCCACAGACCATGAAGCACGGTCCCCAGTCCCAGCCGGAGTGGCACTGCACCTTGCGTACCAAGTTGCGGTGGGGCGACTGGACGGGCGCCGTCGTGTGGGGGACCTGGTAACGCAACGCAGCAGCCCGCTCGGCTGCCGCCCGCTCTGCGGAGGTGAAGGTGACCGTAATCGTGTTCGATCCGATTTTCAGCACCCCGGGAGGTACCGGGATATCCACGGCGGTGAACATGTTGTCAGACGAGCCGATCCGCTGCCCGTTGATCGCGATCTCCGCGATCGTGTCGAGGCTGTCCGCCCGGAACCTCGCCGTACCCGACCCCACCCATCCGGGCTCGAGCTCGAACGTCCGCTCGAGTTTCCAGTCCGCCCGGCCGACCCATTGAAGCGAGAGTTCGTTCAAGCCGAAATACGGATCGTCAACCAGTCCCGCACGGTAGAGGGCCGAGAGATTGTCACCGGGCATCTGTGCGGGTATGCTTTCCTTGAGTATACGGTCGGGGACGCCGGCGTGATCGGTCGGGTGTGCGGTCATCGACCAGATGCCGGAGAGATCGAGACGGGTCATTCGTGCTCCTTCGTGCGCGAACTATATCAGCCTTTCGGTTGGTAGGGAAGCTCCCGTCGGCGGGTCCAATGAGGAGGCCACGAGAGCATGGGTGCCGGTACGTTCAGTCTGCGAAACCTCACGGATCTCTATCGGGCCACACCCGTGACGATGCTCGACCCCAGCACCAGGATCGTCATTTTCAGTGATCTCCACCTGGGAAATGGGAGCCGCACCGACGACTTCCTTCCCAACTCCGGTCTGTTCCTCACCGTCCTCGGCAGTTACTATCTCGAGAACCGGTTCAAGCTCATTCTCAACGGCGATGTCGAAGAACTGCAGCGCTTTCGGCTGCCGAGTATCATGAATCGGTGGAGCGCCGTCTACGACCTGTTCGAGCTCTTCGAGCGAGAGCACGGCTTGCTTCGGCTCGTGGGAAACCATGACCTCGACCTTCTGAGTCGCAGCGACCACCCGTTCCGGATCGGCGAGGCGCTGCGCTTCTCCTACCACGACAACTCCATATTCGTCGTGCACGGACACCAGACCACGACGCGGTTCGAGCGCTACAACAAGCTGTACGGATTCGGGCTGCGGTACTTTGCGAACCCCTTGAAGATTCGCAACTACTCCGTCGCGCACGACAGCCGAAAACGGTATCGAACCGAGGAGCGGGTCTACGAGTTCGCGTCGGCAAACAAGGTGCTTTCCATCATCGGGCACACGCACCGGCCCCTGTTCGAGTCAATGAGCAAAGTCGACTCGCTCAAGTTCGAGATCGAGCGTTTGTGTCGCAAGTATCCCAAGGCTTCCCAGAGGAAACAGCGGCAGATCGAGCAGCAAGTCGAAGGGTACCGCATCGAACTCGACCAGATCGACAACGGCGACCGCGAGGCGTCGTCGTCGAGCCTCTACAATGCGAACCTCGTGGTCCCCTGTCTGTTCAACTCGGGTACGGTAATTGGCAAGCGAGGCATGACGTGCCTCGAGATCGGCGATGGTCGGATAACGCTGGTCCATTGGTTCGACGAGACCCGCAGCCGAAAGTATCTCAGGTACGACAACTACGAGACCCAACAGCTTCCGGGCACCGACTACCACCGTGTCGAGATGAAAAGCGACACCCTCGACTCCGTGTTCGCGCGGATCAAGCTCCTCGCGGGAGGCAATGAGACCTGAATCTGCTTGTCTCGCAGGCGCCGGTCTGGTAGCATAGAGAACCATGAAGATCGGGTTTGTTGGTACAGGTGTGATGGGCACGAGTATGGCCGGCCATCTGATGTCGGGTGGGCACGATCTGACGGTCTACAACCGAACGAGGTCGAAGGCTCAGGAACTGCTCGACCGCGGGGCCGACTGGGCGGAGACGCCCGCCGGTGCGGCACGGGATGCCGATGTCGTCATGACGATCGTCGGGTTTCCCACCGACGTCGAAGAGGTCTACTTCGGCGAAAAAGGTATTGTCGCCGCGGCGCCGGAGGGTAGCACCCTCGTTGATATGACGACCTCGCGACCCGATCTCGCGGTGCGCATAGCCGAAGAGGCGGATAAGCGTGGGATCGAGACGCTCGATGCTCCCGTTTCGGGTGGTGACGTGGGGGCGCGCGAAGCCCGTTTGTCGATCATGGTCGGCGGACCGGAGTCGGCTTTCTCGCGGATCAGTCCGCTGTTCGAGCTGATGGGCAAGAACATTGTACACCAGGGGCCGGCCGGCAGCGGTCAGCACACGAAGATGTGCAACCAGATCGCGATCGCGGCGGGAATGCTTGGGGTCTGTGAAGCGATCGCCTACGCACGAGCCGCGGGCCTCGATCCGCACACCGTCCTCGAGAGTATCGGGTCGGGAGCCGCGGCATCGTGGAGTCTCAGCAACCTTGCGCCACGGATGGTTGCGGGGAACTTCGATCCGGGCTTCTACGTGAAACACTTCATCAAGGATCTCTCTATCGCACTCGAGAGCGCTCAGGTGATGGGGCTTCGCACGCCGGGACTCGCGCTCGCCAAGCAGCTCTACGAGGAGCTCGCGGCCGCAGGCGGTGAAGACGACGGGACTCAGGCCCTCTACAAGCTCTACCAGGCGTAGGCGATCTGCGGGAATCTATGGACCTCGTTCGCGACCCGATTCCCCGCCTGATTCAGAGGATTTCCGTCCCGTTTGCCTTGGGCATGGTGTTCAACACCATGTTCAACGTGACCGACACCTTCTTCGCCGGTAGACTCTCAACTGATTCACTTGCGGCACTCTCGCTGTCTTTCCCCATGTTCTTCCTCGTGCTCGGTCCCGGTATCGGCATCCAGAGCGGGGCTTCTGCGCTCATATCGAACGCGCTCGGCGCAGGTGACCGCCGTGCGGCCGTTCGCTACCAGGTCCAAGCCGTGACCCTCGGGGTCATCGTTGCCGCGGTGGTCGGCTGCCTTCTCCTCATCCTGCTCGAGCCCATGTACCGGTTCTTCGGGGCCGAAGACGAGGTGCTCGCCGGAGGGCTTCGGTACATGCGGGTCATCGCCGGGGGCGGCGCGTTCATCGTGCTGTCGCAGGTGCTGAACGCGTCGCTCGTTGCGCGAGGAGACACGAAGGCCTTCCGCAACGTGCTTATCGGGATCGCGCTGCTGAATGTCGGGCTCGACCCGATCCTGATGTTCGGCCTGAGGATCGGCGATACCACGGTCATACCGCCTCTGCTCGAGACCGGCACGGCGCTCGCCACGGTCATCCTGCAGGGATTCGGGCTTGTCTATCTGGTTCGGCGCGGAAGGCGAAGCGGCATCTACGAAGGTGCGCGCCTGCGCGACTTCGTGCCGGACCGCAGGACGATGCGCGAGTTGATTGGCCAGTCGGCGCCGGCCACTCTCGACATTCTCGTCATGACGCTCGGGTCGTTTGTGATCAACTACTTCGTCGCCGGGTTCGGTCGCGACCCGATCGCCGCCTACGGTGCCGCCCTTCGGATCGAACAGATCGCGCTGCTTCCGCTCTTTGGCATCAGCACCGCGCTCGCGACCCTTACCGGTCAGAACAACGGGGCGCAGCGCCTCGATCGGGTCGACGAATCGTTTCGGGTCTCTGTCAGGTTCTCACTCGTCGCGGCAGCCGCGATCCTCACGCCGGTGCTCCTGCTTGCCGCGCCGCTCCTTCGCCTGTTCACCGACACCGCGTCGGTTGTCGCGATTGGCCGTCGCTACCTCTACATCCAGGGTGTCACCTATTTCTCGTACATCCTCATGAACCTCTCAAACGCCGTTCTCCGCGGGCTGAAGCGACCCGTGATGATCATGTGGGTCGGGCTTTACCGCCAGGTTGCCGCGCCGTTTATGGTGTTCCCGGCGCTCGCCTTCGCGGCCCGAATGGGGGTCGACGGGGTGTTCTGGGGCCTCGCGATCGTCAACTGGTCGGCGGCGGTTTTCAGCTTCTGGTGGTCGCGGCGAACGCTTGCCCGCCGACGCATGGCGAGCGAGGATGCCGGGGTCATCGCGCCGTCTCCGGGCTACTCCTCGAGGACGTAGATCTCGACCCTTCTGTTTCGCGAGCGCCCCGCCTCCGTCTCGTTCGCAGCCACCGGCTCGGTCCCCCCGCGACCCTCGATGTCTATCGCATCACGGCTGATCCCGCGGCGGGCGAGTTCTTCCGCGATGATCCGGGCCCGTTCGACCGAGAGCGCCTCCTGGCTCTCGGCCGTACCTACGTCCGCGGTATGGCCGACCACGAGGAAGCGAACTCCCTGCAGCGGAGCGAGCGCTCCGGCGATACCCGAGAGCCGCGGACCCTCATCAGGCAGCAGCACTGCCTGGTCGGGCAGGAATCGCAGGGCTTCGATGGTCAGTCTCACCCCGACGTCCGTTCGATCGACAGAGACGTCTCGCGCTCGGTCCGGCCCGAGCCTCTCCTCGATCGCGGCCGAAATGCGGGGCGCGGCAGGGTCTCCTCCGCTGAGGAAGATGAGCACGTGTCCCCGAACCTCCATCGTCGAGCCGTCGGCGAACCGGTACCGCTCGTGGACCGTGTCGCGCAGGAAGGCGAGCTGCGTCCCTGAATCGAGGAGCATCACCGTGACGTGGTGCGCCCCCTGTACAAGCGTGAGGTCACCTGAATAGTCGACGACCGGAGCATCCGGATCATCTGACGGCGGCAGGGGATACCGTGTGGCGAATCGAGCCTCGATCCGCGCCGCAGTTACTCCGTTCCACGTCTCGCGGCCCCGGTACTCGTAGAGGACCGTAACCGGTAGACGCAGCGGAACCTCCGCGCGCCTCGGGTTCACCAGGATCCAGGCCGATCCCTCCCAGGCTGCACCCGGCGCGATCGGGCCGCGAGGCAAGGCGAGGAAATCCTGGAGGTAGGGGTAGGGCGCATCACCGTGAAACAAGGTGTTCGAAGAGAATCTGAGAGTTCCGGTCGTGGACCGGTCGATCAACCGCCCGACTTCATGGGCGTCGCGGCGCAACTTCTCGTACACGAAGAACCGGCCTGAGTACTCGCCCCGGTCCCGCTGGGACGCGTAGCCGGAGACCTCACGGGTAAACAGGCCCACGTAGCGTCCGTCCTCGCTCACCGACAGGTTGCTGCGCTCGGAGACCCGTATGCGCGACGGCATGCGCAGCGCGACGGCACCGTCGTCAGGCGCGGCGTTGAGCATCGTGGCGGCCGATGTGAAGAGGATCGCGGTCACTAGCTTGAGCATCCGCTGTGGCGGTCGCGCGCGAATCATCCCGGTATAGTACGAAATGCGGGGGGAACGATCCACCATCGGGCCGAAGCGGTCAATGCGCCCGATCGTTATGGCAACGGGAGTACCCGTCCACGGTGTTGACGCAGTGGGCAAGGACGCGCATGGTGAGTCTTGGAGGATCGAGCATGAAAGACGTCAATCCGCAGGCGCGGGTAAGCCGCCTGATCGAAGAACGAAACTTCCTCGGGGCGCAACTCTTTCTCAAAGAGGCAGAGATAGGGGAGGACGAACGAAGTGAGCTGCTCGGCGTGCTTGCCACCGCGGTCGTCGACGAGCTGAGTCGTACGCGGCGTGAAGACCGCGAACGTCTTGCCTATCTGCGAAGCGTCCTTGCCTGGATTCTTCGTGAGGTCCCCGGCCTGGGAGGGCTGTACCGGGAACAGCTACGCGAAGTCTCGGGAAGTACGGACGCGTTCGCCGACCTCAGGCGCGGTCTGCGGAGCTTTGGCGACATGGCTGCCGGTCGCAAGAGCGTAAGCGAAGGGCTTTCCGAAGCCAGCGATGAAGCCCGCCGGCGTTTCGACGATGCGGCCGAACAGCTTCGTTCCGGAGAGCCGTCCGAGGACGTGGCAGACTTCCTTAGCGCGGCGGAGAAGGGCATCCGAGGCGGGCTCGATCAGCTCAGCGCGCTCTTCCGCGCGATGAACGACGAGGCGGAGACGAAGACCGAAGGCCGCTCGCAGGGTGAAGACGGACGCGCCGCGGCAAAGGCGGACAGCGAGCGGGATGTTGAGGACGCGGACTTCTCGCCGGAGGATGGCTCCTGACACGCGCGGTCTCCTGCAGCCGCCGCCGGGATTACCGTCGAGGTTGCCTCATCGCGGCCCGGTAGACCAGGTTTCGGGGGACCAGCGGCGAAAGAGCGCCCAAAAACCGGTTCGCCGCGCCCGGTATCACGATCACATCGCGCCTGCGCGGGATCGCGTGCGGATGCGATCGCAATCGCCGGTGAGCACGGTCGGCTGCGCGCAAACTGCGGCGTACTACTGCGTCGGCGTCCATCCAGCGGATGAGACCCCGGTTCTGCCGCTTTTCCTGGTAGTTTTCGATATCCCGGTGAAAATCAGTGCGGACATAGCCGGGCGTGAGCGCCTGGACGACCACGCCGTCGGCCGCGGCTTCGAGGGCGAGCGTTTCGCTGAGCCGCTCGAGAAAGCACTTCGTGGCCACGTACAGCGCTGATCCCGGGACCGCGACTCGCCCGGCGAGCGAGCCGACGTTGATGATGAGCCCGCTGCCCGCGTGTCTCATACCGCGCAGCGCTTCCCGGCAGAGTCGCAGAGGAACCTCCGCCTGCACCATAAGCATGTCGAGCAGCGGCCCGCACTCCGACTCGGCGACGTTGCCGTAGTGGCTGAAGCCCGCATTGTTGATCAGCACGGCTGTGTTGCGGTCGCCCGCAATGGCCTCGACCGCTGAGGCGGTTCGCGCGTCTGCGAGGTCGCCGACGATGAGCTCCACACTCGCCGCGCCGAGCCCCATCGCCTCCTCGCGTGCCTCGTCGAGCTTCTTCTCACGCCGACCGGTGAGAACGAGACGGGCCCGCTTACCGGCGAAGACGCGGGCGTACTCGCGTCCTATGCCGCTCGATGCGCCGGTGATGATGACGGTGCGGTTCTGATAGTTCACTGTATCTGTTACCTTTCCCACATGCTGTTGTTATGAAGATGAGCAGGACGGAAGTCCTCCTATCTTTCATCGTCGTCGGGTCGGCGCGTCCAGGGATTTCGACCTCCTTTGCCCTGGGGGTATTTTTCGCCCGTACGACTTGGCCGCGGGTCTGGCAGGCGGTTGTCGATCCACAGCGATCGTCGCAGACCCGTCGGTCTCTTACAACGTTCTGATTACCGCCCCCGCGTACGTGAAACCCCCGCCGAATGCCGTCAACCCGATCAGCTCTCCACTCGGGCGTGTACCGAGCAACTCCGTGAGGCACAGCGGTATCGTGGAGCTCGAGGTATTGCCGAGTGTCCTGATATTGCTGTAGACCATCTCCGCCGGGACGCGCATACGCTGTCGAACCGCGTTGATGATCCGCTGGTTCGCCTGGTGCGGAACCACGAGCTTCAGCTCCTTGATGTCGATGTGCGCTTCCTGGGCGGCGTTCTGGAGCATCTCGATCATCGCACGCACCGCGACCTGGTAGACCTTCGGGCCGTCCATGCCGATGCGCTCGACGTCGGATACCGGGACCTTCAGGGCGTCGCCGGATTCGCCCTGTGCTCCGATCGCCGGACGGTAAATCTCCGCTGCGGCGACCTCGGCGTTCGCGCCTCCCACGACGATCGACGCGGTCGCCGCGTCCCCGAATATCGGCGCCGTGTCCGGGTCGGCGGTGTCGAGCTTGGGCGAAAGCGCCTCGGTCGTGACCAGCAGGATTCGGTGACGCGGCTTGCTCTGCAGATAGTCGTAGGCAATCTGCAGCCCGTAGAGGTATCCCGAGCAGGCGGCGCTGATGTCGTAGCCCGCCGTGCTCGTGTCACGGTCGCCGGCAAGCTCGTACTGGATGAGCGTTGCCATCGACGGGGTGGTGTAGAGCGGGGTTCCCGTTGCGCACAGGATGAGATCGATGTCGTCAATCGTGAGCCTGTGCTGCTGCAGGATCTCTCTTGATGCCTCGACGGCCATCGACAGAGCGGTTTCTCCCTCGCCGACCCACTGTCGTGACTCGATGCCGGTACGTTTCACGATGTCCGGCGGGCTCCACGCGGGACACATGCGCGCGATCTCTTCGTTGTCCACCCGGCGCGAACCGGTGCGGCGGGCCACGCCGACGAGTCCTGCGACGAGCGTATGGGTTCCGGTTCCGTTGCCGGGGGCCAGGGCAGGGGTGGAGGCGACCGCCGATCCGGCGAAACCGGCACTTGGCCTCGCGATGCCTCCGGGCTCAATACCGGTGATCACCGGTTCGCCGGGTTCCTCTCGGGTGACCGGC
This sequence comes from Spirochaetales bacterium, assembly GCA_007130265.1. Lineage (GTDB taxonomy): Bacteria > Spirochaetota > Spirochaetia > DSM-27196 > SLST01 > SLST01. The sequence continues at coordinate 3,828 of SLST01000384.1, read as the reverse complement.
CTGAGTGAGACTTCCCCCTCTGCGGTTCGCACGTTAAACAGCGGCGCGCCCACCTTGACCGTGTCGCCCTCGTCGCACAGGAGCTCTTCAACCGTACCGGCGATAGGGCTCTTGTAGTCGAAGGCGGCCTTGTCTGCCTCGAGTTCCGCTACGAGCTGACCCTCGCTGATCTCGCTGCCGGTTTCGATGTGCCACGCGATCACCGTCACCGACTCGTCCGACGGGCTTGCGCCAATGGCCTCGACCGTCCGTACACCGCTTGCAGAGTCCTCGGGAAGCTTCCATGCGACCGAGCCTCCAAGGATGTCGACGCAGGTCTCGAGCACGCGTCGGTACGACGGCAGAACCTCGAGCTGATTCGAGAAGTTGCAGGGCACGAAAGTGTCGCCACGCGTCACGCGGCGAGCTACGATGGGACCTGCGAGCCGTTCGCTCACCGTCGCGACGACCTCCGCGCCAAAGCCTCCGGTGTGGTTGTCTTCGTGAACGACGACCAGACGCCGGGTCTTTGCAGCCGATTCGGTCACGAGCTCCACGTCCCACGGAACGAGGCTTCGCAGATCGATGACCTCGGCCGACACATCGGCCGATTCGAGAGCATCGGCGGCCTGTCTGCAGAGTCGCACGGTGTTGCCCCAACCTACGAGCGTGATGTGTTCGCCTCTGCGGACGGTACGGGCGATACCGATCGGGACAAGGTGACGGGCCACGTCCTTCGTCGTAACGGCCGATCTGTCGTTCAGACAGTTCTTCGGGTAGAAGAAGATCGTGGGGCGTTCGCCTTCGAAGGCAGCGTTGAGCAATCCCGCGGCTTCTCCGGCGGTCGAAGGCATGAAGACGTCAATTCCGGGGGTGTGTGCGGCGATTCCCTCCATGCTCGAAGCGTGGAAGGGTCCGAGCCCCGGACGGTACCCGCCGCATGTCACCATGAGGATGACAGGGACCTGCCAGCCCCCGTCGGTACGCCAGTACATGCTCCCGAGCTCGGCAAAGATCTGGTTGTAGGCTATGGGGAGGAAGTCCGCGAACTGCAGAAAAGCGACCGGACGCTTGCCGGCGAGCGCCTGGCCGACTGAAACTCCCACGATCGTCGCCTCTGCGAGCGGAGAGTTGACGACTCGTCCGGGGAACTGCCGGGTCAGACCACGGGTGATGCCGAAGACATCGCCCTTGGGGTCTTCGAGATCCTCTCCGAACAGTTGCACGCGCTCGTCCGACCCGAGCCGGGCGTGAAGAACCTCCCGGATTGCTTCGAGCATGGTGAGCTCGCCCTCGCCCTCGCCGCCGGTGTACTCTCCACTGCGGTCGCGCAGACGCGCCGGGAGCGGCTTCACTGCGGTGGTGGTCGGCTCCGGCTCGCCGCAGCGTTGGGCCTTTCTGGCCGTCTCCCGCAGTTCGGCTTCTACCGTTTCGCGCAGCTCGTCGAGCTCGGCCGCGCCGACGCCGGATTCCTCCAAACGTCGGCGCATCGCCAGAACCGGATCACCGGTCGATCGGATGTGCTCGATCTCCTCCGGGGTCCGGTACATTCGCTGGTCGTCGGCGTTGGTGTGATTGCCGAGCCGGTCTACGTTCATGATGGCGATGGCAGGACCGCGGGTCTCGCGTATTCCGGCGACGATCTCGCCGAACGCGTCGTGGCAGGCCGACGGATCGCGTCCATCGATGCGTCGAATCGGTACCGTGTAGAACGCTTCGCTCTCTCCTGCCGGGGTTGAGTAGAAGGTGCGTTCGAGCGTCTTCGTCGAGATCGCAAACGCATTGTCCTGGATCAGAAAGAGTACCGGCAGCGTATCGCGAACGCAGTGGCCGATTGCCTCGAGGATCTCTCCCTGTTGGGTCATCCCGTCTCCGAGCGAGCACAGAACGATTGGTGAGCCCTCCTGGTCTTTCACGACGCTCGCTACTCCGGCCGCCTGGAGCCCGGAGTTTCCCACCGGGCCCACGAGGCTCAGGATCCTGAGCTCAGGAGCGCTCATATGGGCGTTCATCTGCCGCCCTCTCGAGTGAGAGCCGTCCTTGTTGAACAGGCTGAGGAAGAACATTTCGGGCGAAATGCCGCGGGCGAGCATCAGCGCCTTGTCACGGTAGTGGCAGTGCAACCAGTCGTTGGCGGTCAGATGGGGCTCGAGCATGACGCTGCCCTCGTGACCGGCTCCCGAGACGTGGAAGAACGCCTCTCCACGCCCCGTGTACTCCTCTTCGATGCGATCCATTTCGCGTGATGTGACCATGTACCGGTAGAGTTCGAGGGTTCTCGTCTGCGTCTTTGTGAGTGTCTGAGCCATATATCTCTCCTTCACAGATCAAAGTCGACAGCTGAGGATAATAATAAGAAATCTCCTTAACTATACCACGCTGGCCGACTTGAAGTCACCTTGGCGACTGGCTATATTCTCCGCGAGGTTGTCAATGAGCGATTCAAGCAGGTATGACGTTATTGATTCCTTCCAGAGCGGGCAAGGCCGGGTGGAATACTTCAGCCTTCGCAAACTCGAAGAAGCAGGCTTCAGTGGGCTTACGCGCATGCCCGTGTCGATCCGGGTGCTCGCAGAGTCGGTCGTCCGCGGGGTGAACGGGAAGGAGATCACCGACGATCATGTCGCGCTCTTCTGCGGGTATGATCCCCGGCGCCCGGGTGAGCTCGAGATTCCGTTCAGTCCGGCGAGGGTCCTGTTGCAGGATTTCACCGGAGTACCGTGTGTCGTCGATCTCGCGGCCATGAGATCCGCGATGGCAAGGTTCGGCGGAGATCCCGGCAGAATCAACCCGCAGCTGCCGGTCAACCTGGTGATCGACCATTCGGTTCAGGTCGACGTGTTCAACAGCCCCGATGCGCTCAAGCTGAACGCGGAGATAGAGTTCGCCCGCAACCAGGAGCGGTACGAGTTCCTGCGGTGGGGACAGGGAGCGTTTCGCAACTTCGACGTCGTGCCTCCGGCAAGCGGCATCTGTCACCAGGTCAACCTCGAATACCTGGCGCCGGTCGTCCAGTCGCGTGAGCTCGACGGTAGACACATCGCCTATTTCGATTCGCTGGTGGGAACCGACAGTCACACTCCGATGATCAACGGTCTCGGGGTCGTCGGATGGGGCGTGGGCGGTATCGAGGCCGAAGCCGCGATGCTCGGCCAGCCGGTCTACATGCTTGCCCCGGGCGTCGTCGGCGTGAAACTCACCGGAGAGCTCAATTCCGGGGTCACCGCCACCGACCTCGTGCTTGTCGTGACCCAGACGCTGCGGGCCCATGGGGTTGTCGGCCGCTTCGTCGAGTTCTTCGGCCGTGGTCTCTCCACCATGACGGTTCCCGACCGCGCGACGATCTCCAATATGGCGCCGGAGTACGGCGCAACCGTCGGGTACTTCCCCGTTGACGATCAGTCGCTTCGCTATCTCTACGCAACCGGGCGTCCGCAGGAGCTCATCGATCTCGTTGAACGGTATACCAAGGAACAGGGAGTTTTCCGCACCGACGAGTCGGACGATCCGGAGTTCCAGGAAGTCGTCGAAATCGATCTGTCAACGGTTGAGCCGAGTATGGCGGGGCCCAAACGACCGCAGGATCGCGTCGCGATACGGGATCTCAAGAGCAGTTGGGGTGAGATGCTGCGCGCGCCGGTCGAGAAGCGCGGCTTCGCGCTCGGCGACGAGACGGCTCGTACGAGTGTGGAGGTCGAGTACAACGACGGGACCCGCGGACCGCTTACGCACGGCGACGTCGCTATCGCTGCGATCACCAGTTGCACGAATACCTCCAATCCGGCCGTGCTGATGGGCGCCGGGCTGCTCGCAAAGCGCGCCGTGGAGGCAGGACTCGTCGCGAAGCCG
>SLST01000523.1 GCA_007130265.1 Spirochaetales bacterium | reverse complement strand
TGATCGCGGAAGAGCTCGAGACGAACCTCGAGCCCCTCGTCGGCATAGTACCCCTCCGCCTCGGCGACGATGAGCGGCACCGAGTCGACCGCCGGCATCATCCCGATCACGAGCGGCCGCAAATCGGTCCGCTGCAGCTCTCTTCCCGGAGGGCCCGTCTCGCGGCTCCCTCCGGCCGCGAGCACGAACGCCGGGAGCGAAAGCAGACATACCAGCATGAGCGAGCGGGCAATGGGTTTCTTCATGTTCCCTCGACGCCCTGCATCTAGCCCCGCGGACCGGCTGGTGTCAAGGACGGTCGGCGGCGCGATCCTCGGCTCGGTGATCGGCATGGTGCACCACATGGTCCTTGATCGCCAGGATCGTCAGTGCCGCGCACGGAACGATGAGGAGGAGCGAGATGAGGCGGTAGTTGCCGGTGAGGTTGAAGAAGACGCTATAGATATACGGACCGGCGGCGCTCCCGAGCACCGACCACTTCATCGACACGCCGGAGATCGCCCCGAGATGAGCGAGGCCGAAGAGCCGGGGCCAGGCGAGGTTCGCGTTTACCGTCAGGAAGCCCTGCATCAGCCCGTGTCCGAGAATCAGGAGCAGCATTGAGGCGCGAACCCCCACGACCGCGATTGTGAGCAGAAAGAAGACGATCGCCAGGCCGTGGAGGATGGGGAATACGCGGATGGGGACGTAGTCGCTCGCCCAGCTCGTTGCGAACTTCACCCCAATGCTGACGACGGAGGCGGGCAGAAACACCGACACCGCCGCCGCCCGGCCCATCCCGCCGGTCTCGAAGATCGAGACGACATGGAAGGTGAACGCCGTACCGATCGCCGACGAGGCGGTCAGCACGAGGATGAGGACCCAGTAGATGAGCGTCCTGCGCGCTTCTTCGAGCGTGCGGTCCTCGCCGGTCGACATGCCGATCGGGCGAAGCTCGCGAAGCCACCGCGGGAGAAGACGCGTGCGGGGCGAGGCCGTTTTCGTTCGCAGCTCTCCGTCGGGCCGGAGGCCGACGGACGCGGGGTTGTCCCGGTAGAAGATCGCCGCGAAAACCGCGAAGCCAAGGACTGCCATGGCGATCACCGTCCAGGCCGCGCGCCAGGAGGAGGCCTGGATGAGCGCCTCGAATACGCGGGGCGAGTACGAGAAGCCAAGCGTTACGGACAAACCGAGCAGCGCGGTTACGATCCCGCGGCGCTTGTCGAACCACTTGAGGATCATGTTCCGCGCGCTCAGCATGAGCATGCCCTGCCCGAAAAACCGCAGGAGGAAGAAGCCGAAGGTGACCGTAGCGAAGGCGGGCCATACCACGCCGCCGGTCAGGCGGGCAATGCCCTGCGACGCCCGGTCGACCTGGGTCATCCCGAGAACGCTGAGCCCGAGCCCGATCGCGGCAGCGGTCCCCACGACGCGCGAACCGCGGCGGTCGAGGACCCTCCCGGCACGCGCGAGCAGCAACCCGCTCGTCGTCGTCCCGATCATGTATGCCGTGCTCAGTGCGACGCGGCTGATTCCCAGGATGTCGATGAGGAAGTCGTTGAAGACCGAGACTCCGATCGTCTGCCCCGGGGCGGTCATGAGCGTACCGAGTCCGCCGGCAAAGAGGATCATCCAGCCGTAGAAGAACGGCCAGTTGGCTGGTTCCGGAAGCCGTGAACGACTGCTTGCCATCAGGCCCGGCCTATCCTCTGGGACCCGGCCGGCAGACGCGCCTCGTGAGGAGGTACACGAGAGTCGGGCTTACGAGCAATCCGCCTATGGGCGTCAGTCCGATCTTCGCAGTGATGAGCGGCATCAGGTGAGTGTACTCCCACAAGTTCTGATCGTAAGCCCGGATCTCGAGATAGGTGAGAAACGCGAGGCAGATAGCCGTGGCGATGACGAACCCTACCCACGGTTTGACGGTGAGCCTGCGAATCCCGAAGACCGTCCCTCCTTCGGAGAACCAGAACCTGTTGCGCAGGACGATCATCGTGAGCAGGTAGGCGCCTACCACGAGCAGTGCGTCGAGAAACGCCGCGCGCCAGAAGGTCTCGACGAAGAAGAGCTTCATCTCCACGGTGTTCTCCCCGAAGTACGGCACGCCGCGGTTGATGCCGGTGTACATAGGGATCTGCGAGACCTCCCAGAAGAAGTTGAAGAAGAAGCCGAAGATCACGATCAGCACCTCCGGCTGGAGCAGCAATCTCAGCACCGGATTCCGCACCGTCGGGTCGACGATCGTACGCGGCGGAGTGTAGAGCCCCGCCTTCTTCAGCGCGGGGTTCACGAGGCTCCCGAGCGCTATCCCGGCGAGGATAACGGCGATCCCGAGGAAGAGTCGCGGAAGGTGCGCGAGTCCGGTGAGTACGAGAAACGATCCGTAGAGCGCGAAAAGCGTGCGGATCGCGGCTCTCAGCACGATGAGCGGTTTCATTCTGTCTCCTTTTCCGGGGTTCAGCATACCACCTCGTGCAGCCCGGATCAAAGCGCTGCGTGCCGGGGCGGTGCCTTCGCAGATGCCCCCGCTTCACATGCCGCCGCGATTCCGGCACCATGGGCGACTATGAGTACGCCGAACCCCGACCCCACAGCGCAGCGACGATGGCCCTATCTCGCAGCCGCCTTCATCGCGATGGCGGTGGTGAGCCCCTACGAGTACGCCTGGAGCTCGATCAGCCCCATCATCGCCGACGCCCGCGGATGGAGTGCACCGAGCATTGGCCTGATCTTCACGCTCTTTGTCGTCTTTCAGTCCGGTGCCTCTTTCCCGACCGGGCTGCTGCGCGACCGGTATGGACCGCGGGTCCTGACGATCATCGGCGGGGTGCTCGCCGGGCTCGGGCTCTACGCGCTCGCCGCCGGTTCGCTGCCGCTTGCGATCGTCGGGTTCGGGATCGTGGGCAGTTTCGGCGTCGGTATCGTCTACAGTAACGCCATCAATACGGGCAACAAGTGGTACCCGGACAAGCGCGGGCTCGCCGCAGGCCTGATCGCCGGCGCCTTCTCCTGGGGGTCGATTCCCTTCGTAATCTGGATCCGCGGTTCTGCCGACGTGGGAAACTACCGGTCGATCCTCATCGCGATGGGCGTCATCGTGGGCGCGCTGATCGTCGCGAGCGCGTTCGTGATGCGCGACCCGCCCCGAGGGTGGCGTCCTGCCGCGTCCAACCCGGCTTCCGGCGGTACCGCCGTGCCGCCGGGTGCCGCGGCAGCGAAGCAGACCGCGGCGAAGCGAGCCGCCCCGGCCGGCCGGGAGTTCACCGTCCGCGAGGCGATCTCGACCTGGCAGTTCTGGGTGATCTACCTCTCCTTCGTCCTGGTCAGCGGCGCCGGCCTCATGACGATCGCGAAGATCGTCGGGTTCGCGTCGGCCACCGGTCACACGGCGCTCGTGGGGACCACCGCGGCGGTGGGGCTCGCCGTGACGAACGGCGTGGGGCGCCCCGTGCTCGGCAAGCTCGGCGACCGGATCGGGTACGAGATCACGATGACCGGGAGCTTCACGCTCGCCGGGCTCTTTCTGCTGCTCATGACCGCGACCGGTTCAGCGGCCGTGTTCGTGGCCGCGGCGCTCGCCGCGCTCTTCTTCTGGGGTCCGCTCTTCTCGCTCTTTCCCGCGATCACCGGGTACTACTACGGGAGGGAGCACGCCGCCGCAACGTACGGCGTGCTCTATTCGGCGAAGATGGTCGGCGGCCTGTGGGGCGGCTGGGCGTCGGCCCTCGTCATGGAGCGCCTGGGCTTCCAGGCTGCGTTCGTGGTCGGTGCCGTGATGGCGATTCTCTCCGCTCTCCTGGTGCTGGTGGTTCGGCGCCGTCCTCCGCGGTAGTCGACGCGCAGCCGGCGAAACCGTGAACCCGTTCAGCTGAGTCGCTTCACCCCGGCGCCGGCCTCGCGGGGACCGGTTGCCCAACTACGCGCTCGAGTCGCTCTGCGAGCCCGATGAGCGCCTCATCGTGCCCGTGCGCCGCGGCGAGCTGCAGCCCGAGCGGCAGCCCGGTGGGGTTCTGCCCGGCCGGCAGCGTTATGGTGGGAACCCCCGCGTAGGTCCACGGCAGGTTGAGAAGCGGCGAGCCTGTCGCCTCGATCCCCTGCGGCGCAGCCGTCATCGAGCTCGGCGAGAGGAGGCAGTTCGCCCCCTCGCGATCGAGCAGTTCGGCGATCCGCTCGCGAAGCTCGAGGCGGCCGGCGCGGGCTCTGTCGACCTCCGCGTCGCTCACGGTTCGGCCGAGCTCGATCAACTGCCGGCTCTCCGGCGCGTACCGGTCGCCGTACTCGGCGACCCAGGTTTCATGCACGTCCGCGAACTCGCGTGCGACCATGCGTCGGTGTGTCTCGTTGAGCGTCTCGATCTCCTCGAAGAACGCGGCTCGCCGCACTGTGACGCCGGCCTCCTCGATGGCCCGGGCAGCAGCCTCGACCGCCGAGCGCGCCTCGTCGTCCGCCTGCGCGGTGTATGCGTCGTCGAGCAGGAGCACGGCAGGCGTCGCGGCGCCGTGCTCGCGGTCCCGAGGACCGGTGACCGACACGCCGGGGCCCGTGGCGTCCGGCGTCCACTCGTCCCACATCACGGCGGCCGCCGCGCGGGCGGATGCCACGTCCGCGGCGAGGATCCCCGCGTGGTCGGCAGAGGCGGAGAAGGGGATGATCCCGCGAGTGGACACACGGCCGTAGCTCGGCTTGAAGCCCATCACGCCGCAGAACGCCGCCGGACGGTTGATCGAGCCGATCGTCTGCGTGCCGAGCGCGAAGGCGCAGAAGCCGGCTGAGACCGCGGCGGCCGACCCGCTGCTCGAGCCGCCCGGAGTGTGTGCGGGGTTCCACGGGTTACGCGTCGGTCCGGGAGCGAAATAGGCGAACTCGGTCGTGACCGTCTTACCGATCACGATCGCGCCTGCCTCGCGCAGCCGCGTCACCGCGGCGGCCTCTTCGCCTGCGAAGAGCGCGGACGGGAGCTTCGACCCGGCGCGGGTCTCGAAGCCGTCCACGCGGAAGATGTCCTTCACGCCGAACGGCACGCCGAAGAGCGGGGGCCGGTCTGTCGGGTCAGGGTAGCGGGCGAACAGGGACTCGAGCTCAGAGAGGGCGCGCTCGCGCCGGCCGGGCTCCGGGATGAGCGCCCTGATGTGGGGTTCCACCGCGTCGATGCGGTCGAGCGCCGCGACGAGGCTTGCGCGCGCCCGCGCGTCGGCTTCGTCGCTCCCCGGGGCAACAGCATCCGACGCAGCGACGGTGTCCACGCCTACCGGCGCGTGGCACATCAGATCGCCCCGTCCGAAGCGAGCGCGTCGATCTCCTCGAGCGAGTAGCCGAGTGCGGCGAGGACCTCGCGCGTGTGCTCGCCGAGCTCCGGTATCCGTGGACGCGTCGGCTCGTCGGGGAGGCTACTCATCTTGATGGGGTTCCCCGCGATCTTGACGCGACCGGCGACCGGGTCGTCGACGTCAACGACCATCCCGCGCGCGAGGATCTGCGGATGCGCCATCACCTTGTCGATCGTGTTGATCCGGCTGTGCGGGATCTTCGCGGTCGAGAGGAGCGAGCCCCACTCCTCGACCGACCGCTCGGCGAAGAGGGGCTCGAGGATGGCGTTCAGCTCGTCGATGTGCTCCGTGCGGTCGTGGTTCGTCAGGAACCGGGCGTCGGTCGCAAGGTCTTCGCGGCCGACGGCGGCGCAGAAGGTGCGCCACAGGCCGTCGTTGCCCATCGCGACGACCAGGTAGTTGTCCGAGGCGCGGTACGCCTGGAACGGGGTGATCGTGGGGTGGCGGTTCCCGAGCGGCTCGGGAGGCGTGCCTGCGACCTGGTACCGGGCGAGGGCGTTTTCGAGGATTGCCACCTGACAGTCGAGCATCGCGACGTCGATCTTCTGTCCCTCACCGGTGATCTCGCGCTGGTAGAGCGCCGCGGTGATCCCGTTCGCGGTGAAGAGCGCCGCGGTGATGTCGCCGATCGAGCAGCCTACGCGCACGGGGGCGCCGTCGGGCCATCCGGTGACGCTCATCACGCCGCCCTCCGCCTGGGCGAGGAT
>SLST01000261.1 GCA_007130265.1 Spirochaetales bacterium | reverse complement strand
GGGAAAGCGAATCTCCATTATCCGCATGTATCGTTCGACGCACTCCATCTCATCGCCCAGGCGGACCACCTCGGGTGCCTTGATGATGTAGCGCAATATCTCGGCGAGCGACGAGGAGACGTCGACGATCTCAGGGGCCTCGTACCCGTAGCCGATGCTTCGGATGCAGTCGAGTGTGTTGTAAAGGAAATGCGGATGAATCTGTGTCTCCAGCGCGCTCAGTTCAGCCTGTTTACGGGAGAGCTGAAGCTCGAACATACGAGCCTGTGATTGCTCCCGTGCCGCGGCCATCTCCTGCACCCGATCAAGCATTTGGTTGATGTGAGTCGCAACCACATCGAACTCCCGGATCCCTGCATCCCCGAGCCTATCCTCGTGTGCCGGATCATGCACGCTGTTGGCGAATTGCACGATCTCGTCAAGCGGCGCCACGATTCTCCTGATCGAAACCAGGGCCACAATCACGGCAACACCGGACGCGACGAGCGTCACAGCGACAATGAACGTCTGCACTTCCACGAGATCTCGCTGCGCCGTGCGGATCGATGTGAAGCTGTGGAGCGACCACGAGGTGCCGCGTATCGGGGTGCGGGAATGCAGATATCGCTCACCTGCGCTGCTGACGATAGGCCCCTCACTGGCCGCGCCGTCTGTCCGAAGCGGAGCGTTCTCGAATCCGGGGTCTGCAACGCGCAGCAGGATGGACCCGTCCGTGTCCACCACCATGACCGCAGTCGTGGCGTCAGTTCGAGCGGCCTCGAGCGAGGGCGCGAAAACTTCCGCACGACCAGCGACTGTCACTGCACCAACGCGGTTGCCCGGCTCAAACCCGGGCTGAGTGTCAAAGACAGGCACCATCACGAGGAACCATACCTCCGGCTCTCTCGAACCGTAGTCATCGGCCCACACGAGGCTCCCGGAACCGAGCGGCGTCGTGGGCGCAGATGCGTGTTGATCTCTCGCGGACTCGATCAGAGCGATCGGTGCAACCGCGGCACCGAGATCAACCACGGTAACGTGCATGGGGTCGGAGAGCACGATCGCCGACACAATGGAACTGGTTTCGACGAAGGACCGGAAAATCGATCGCAGGTCCGGATACCGTTCAAGCCGTTCTATGGGGGAACGATGAGCGAGATAGCTCTGGACGGTGGATGTCTGGCTCATCGTCGTGCCGATCGCGTGAGCACTGGCGATGGAAGTGGAGATGCTCTGCTCGATCTGCTGCAGCACGGCCACCGTTGCCTCACGACTACGAACCAGCATCACCGAGCGAAAACGAACGTACGAAACAACCTGCACCGCAGTCGCCGTAAGCAGTAGAGCGACGGTGAGCGCAAGCAACCGCTGCCTCACCGAGAGTCGGATCGCTCGCCTGTCCTTACCCCTCGTTGGCATTCGACTGTGTCTCCCGAAACACGGAGGGGGATATGCCGGTGATGCTGCGAAAGACCCGACTGAAATACCCCTGGTCTTCGAAACCCACTTTCTCCGCAATCTCCATGATTGCCTCGTCGGTGCTGGTCAACAGCCGCTTGGCCTGGTCGACGCGACGCTGTCGCACGTAGGTCGTGAAAGGTCGGCCGGTCACTCGTTTGAACAGCTCCGAACAGTAGGAGTAGTTGAACTCATACTCTTCTGCTAGCTCTTCGAGATAGAGCGGCTGGGCGAAACTACGGTCAACATAGCGCACCAGGGCCTTCATCCTCTGTTGGCCTCCCTCCTCGAGGCCATCGAGGGAGTCGCGTTGCCAGCTGCGAAGGATCCACTCGTGCAGGCCTGAGATCATCGCTGCAAGATTGTGATAGTGCCTCACAAGTTCCCTGGTGGTCAGGAAAGGAATCTGTCCAGCCCCTGCGCCGCCTTGGTGTCGATCGACGAACGACTGGAGATGAGCTGCGATACGGTTCCAGACGGCCGTGGCGAGCTCAATGCCGCCCTGACTGCCCTCAATGAGTTCCCGTAGCGAGTGCAGGTCGCCTTCGAGGCGGGAACGAGATTCGCGATCGATTGCCTCTTCGAGCGATCGGAGCGGATGCGACAGCACCTGCAAATCGGGCGGTGAGTAAGTCCATACCCTTCCTGATGCGTCAGCAAATCGGTAGAGGCTCGCGATCTGTGCCTCGCGAAGCAGCGGTCGAGGACCGACCGCCGCCGGCACGAATCGGCTCAGCCCGCACGCGATCACGTCGGTGTCCTCGCGAACCGCATGAGCTACCCAGTGGGAAGCATCCGCTCGGGTCTCAAGGAGAAATGCGTACTCGTACCTGCCCAACCGGCTTGCCACTGCACCCGGACATGACCGCTGGATGACCTTCCCCGTTTCGAAGGTAGGGCACTCCGAACGAACGACGACAACCTGGTTGGCCCGATAGGCATTTGTGTTGCGGTTGGACGGCACTTCTCCGTCCGGATCGAGGAGCCTGGCGGTGTGCTTGCTTCGCACATGTCGACTGAGCCGCTCGAGCAGCTCATCAGCGCTCTGCTCTGGTACCGGCTTGAGGCAGTAGTCGAACACGCCGAGCCGTATGGCGTGTTGCGCATACGTGAACTCACCGTACCCGCTGATCAGGACAAACTCAGCATCGATTCCATGGTGCATCGCCAGATCGATGAGTTCCATGCCGGAGATCTCAGGCATCCGGATATCCGTGAACACCACGTCGGGCTCATACCGGCAGATGAGCTCTACCGCCTCAACCGGATCGGTACTCTCCGCCACGAGAACGAAACCGTAACGCTTCCAGGGGAAGCTACGCTTCATCCCAAGGAGCGACCATGGTTCATCGTCGATCAGGACAGCGGTTATGTCATCCGGCATCTCATCGCCATTTTCGTGCGACCATCCGCGCATGTCAACGTCTGCGCCCCGCCAGGTTGTCCGACCGAAAGATATCTCAGGCAATACCGAAATCAGTCTCTTCGGAAATCCGGAGACCCGGGCCCATAATGTCAGCGAATGGCACACGGAGCGCACGAAGTCGAAAGCATACCACTCGGTACGGAAGTCAAGCTTAAGAAGAAGCCGCTGTCGATTCGAGTCGGCCACGCGAAGTACCTGTACCTCCTGATTCTTCCGGGCCTGATCTGGATGATTATCTTCAAGTACGGCCCGATGTATGGGGCTCAGATCGCGTTCCGCGACTACATGTTCAACCTGGGTTTCTGGCACAGCCCATGGGTAGGACTCGAGAACTTCGAGAGGATGTTCATCGATCCCGCCTTCTTTCGTGCACTTCGCAACACCCTCATCATCAGCTTTGGCAAGATCATCTGGACGTTTCCCGTGCCAATACTGCTTGCACTCTTCTTCAACGAGCTTCGCACCGGGCTGTTCAAGAAGGGCCTCCAGACGATCTATACTTTCCCGAATTTCCTCTCCTGGGTGACTGTGGCGGGGATCGTGCTCAACGTCTTCGGGTCTCGCGGGGCGATTAACGCGGTCATCCAGGAGCTCGGGTTCGAGAGGGTCCGCTTTCTCGTCAGCACCGATTTCTTCCGTCCGCTCATCTATATCTCCGACAACTGGAAGACTGCCGGCTGGGGAAGCATCATCTATCTCGCCGCAATCTCCGGCATCGATCCCGCTCTGTATGAAGCTGCTACCATCGATGGTGCAGGGCGATGGCAGAAGATGTTCCGCATTACTCTTCCGAGCATTCGGGCAACAATCATGATTCTACTCATTCTGAACATTGGTGGACTCATGAACGCCGGCTTCGACCAGGTATTCAACCTCTATAACCCCGCAGTCTACGAAACCGGCGATATCATCGACACCTTCATCTACCGTGTGACATTCCAACAGGGATTTACCGACTACAGCTTTACGACCGCAGTCGGGCTCTTCAAGTCAGTCGTCAACTTCCTGCTCATCATCTCGGCGAATCGTCTCGGGCATGCGCTCGGCCAGCCGACCCTCACGAGGGAGGCTGACTGATGAGAAACTCTTTCACGATGACCCGAGCAGCGACGGGAGCTGCGAGACAAGGACGGCGAAGAAGAGTGAAGCTCGATATGGGGTTGATCATGATCGTCGGGGTTCTCTCGCTGTGGGGCTTCATCATACTCTACCCGTTCTACAACGCGGTTCTGGTCTCCCTTGTCTCCGAATTCCACTACATACAGAATCCACTGATGCTGATCCCGCCTGAGATCAACTTCAACGCCTATCGAATCGTATTGTCCAACGAACAGATCATCTCGGGCTACCTGATCACGATTTATGCGGTGGTCACCGGCACCACTTTCAACATGATCCTGACAGTTGGTATGGCATACGCCCTGACCAAGCGTTTCCCTGGTCGCGGGATCGTGCTCACAATGGTGATTGTTATCATGTTCTTTGACGGCGGACTCATCCCGACCTACCTCCTCATCAGGAATCTGGGCCTCATAGACAACCTGCTCGTCTACATCTTCCCCACCGGCTTCAGTCCGTTCTACATGTTCATCGTACGAGCCTATTTCCAGAGTCTTCCGAACAGCCTTGAAGAGTCGGCGAAGATTGACGGCGCTAACGAACTCGTTATTCTTGCCAGGATTATCCTCCCCATGTCACTGCCGGTGCTCGCGACGGTCACGCTCTTCTACGCGGTACAGCACTGGAATCAGTATTTTGCCGGGTTGATCTACATCCGCGACATTTCCAAGCGGCCGCTGCAGCTCGTGCTTCGAACCATCATCATCGGGATCGAACAGGTCATGGACCCGAATATGCCTGCGGAGCTTCGGGAGAACATCTTTGGAGAGGGAGTCAAGATGGCCGCCGTCGTCGTGACGATGGCGCCGGTTATGTTCCTCTACCCCTTCATGCAGCGTTACTTCATGAAGGGCATCACGATTGGCGCGATAAAGGGGTAGCTTGCTGCCCCGCAAAAAAGAGCAACGGAGGTTTTGTATGAGAATTCGACTGTTTGTCCTGCTCCTGGCAACAGGGCTGGCCCTCGGCGGAACGGCGTATGCGGCAGGAACCGCCGAGACGGCCGCACCCGATGACGTCACCACCATCACGATGGCTGGTCTCTACGGAACGGAGGTCGACGATCCACTGGGTCTGGCGATCCAGGAGCGGCACAGCATCAACATTGAGTGGGACCAGATGAGTTGGGACACGTGGGCTGAGAAGACCAATCTCTGGTTCGCTTCCGGAGACATGCCCGACGTGGTCATGTGGAACTTCAATGCGGGTGCGTACCGGCGCTTGGCCGGACAGGGAATCTTCCGAGCTATTCCAGATCTCGGCAGCTATCCGAATCTGCAGCGGATCTACGAGACAACTGATGCGATGCAGTACCTGAAAGTCGACGGAGAGCTCTACACCTGGCCGCGAATCAAGGACGTGAACCATATCAACGAGGTTCGTCCTCTCGGCATCTGGGCTCGAGCGGACTGGCTCGAAGACCTCGGGTACGGCAATCAGGATGTCTTCACGCCGGATGAGTACCGGGACATGCTCATACGGATGAGCGATGAACTCGGCCCCGAACTGGGAGCCAGTTTCGTCGCGTACAACGGCCCCAATGTATACTATCCGGGCTGGGTCTTCGGCCTGAGATGGTTCAACCCGCACTATGACAACTACGTAGAAGTCGACGGAGAGTATGTCTGGGGTGCAACGCTTCCATCGACGATTGACGGCATCAAGTACGCCCGTTCGCTCTACGAGGCGGAGGTCGTTCCTGAGGACTTCTACGCCCAGCCGGCAACGTACGGGCCCTCTCAGTTCACGACGGGATTCGCCGGCGCACTCTACGAGCACTGGACGCTGGCCCAGGTCGACTCGCGCGCCAAACAGCTGGGCGAGAACATTGATGGTAGCGGCCATGCAGCGCTCCGGCCGATCTGGATTGCGGGTCCCCAAGGAATCTACGACGCGCAGGACTACGAGTTCTGGGCGTCGATCGTGTTCAGCCCCGACACACCGGATGCGACCTTCCAGAAGGTTCTCGAACTCTTCGATTGGTTCGTCAGCGAAGAGGGCACGCTATGGAGCGCCTACGGCATCCCCGGAGTCGACTGGACTGAGGAAGACGGCGGAATCCAGGTGCTTTGGGACACCGACGAGGAAGGCAACTACGTATCACCTGGATACCAAAGCATGAACTTGCGGCAACAGGTCCGCAACAGCACCGACATTCCCGTCTTCAACCCTGCCATCACCGAAGCGTCGCACGAGTTGTTCCGACACCAGGTCGTTCGCAAGGCAGAAGCGATGGACGAGTATGGTGCGAACTACATTCCGGTGAACTATGCGCTCGATTTCTTCTCCGCCCCAAACAAGGACCGATTCGGCGCGTTCCGGGAGGACGTGAACGATGAGATTGTGCGTATCATCATCTCCGGAGACGATGTAGAGGAAGCATGGACAGCTTTTCTCAACAGCATGGAGAGTCGAGTCCAGACGGTGCTTGACGAGATCAACGCCGGGCTCTGATCTCCGTATCTCCTGGCCGCGATGGAACGAAGAAGGACCGCGACAAGTCGCGGTCCTTCTCTCACCCGTAAGCTCTATTCCCAAGAGGATCGACTATGCTTCCACCCTTTCAGAAGGCCATTGCGCCGGTGAACGACACGCACGACGATCTCTTAACACAGCAAGCCACACCGGAGTACCTGGACGAGCAGGCGCGGCTACTGGCCGGCCTCGGATTCTCCAGAGTCTACCTTATCCCCCCGCTCAACGCGGCGATGGCCCCGTGGCGGTACGGGATCCGTCGAGACCTCGAGGCGCGGACCGCAGAGCTCCTGGATCGCTTTGGTGACCAGGACCCGT
Source organism: Spirochaetales bacterium (assembly GCA_007130265.1). GTDB lineage: Bacteria > Spirochaetota > Spirochaetia > DSM-27196 > SLST01 > SLST01. The sequence continues at coordinate 13,485 of SLST01000261.1, read as the reverse complement.
TTCGAGCAACCGTCGAGGCAGCTCATCGCCACGAGCTCGAAGTCTTCGCCGTGTACAAACCGTATGAAGGCGGCGCACATCGCTCGGTCCCGGAGAACGACCCCGCGGCTAGCCCTCACACCTCGCTGCCGCAGCTCGGAGGGCCGGGAATCGTCGCCGACCCGTTTCTGGTGCAGCACCCCGAGCTCCGCGTCAGGCGGCGAGCCGACGCAGCTCTCGATCGTCTTGCTGCTCATCCGCTGACAACCATCGAGTTGGTCTTCTGCATGGACGAAGTACTCCAACCGGGCATCATGAGCTCGCAGCCTCCAGTGGTTTTTTCCGGCCAGCCGGATACTGCGCTGCAGACCAATCCAGTGGAAAGCGTGAGTATCTGGACGAGTTCGAACAACGGGACCTACGATCGTCTCTCCGGGTCGTCGCGGGTATCCGAAAGAGTCGAGAGAAGAACGCTGTTCGACACGATCGGACGTGAGATCCCCGGCGGGCCGCGACGTTGCAGGGTGGTCCGAGTCAGCGGCCTGAACTGTGACGGTGGTGTGCGCTACCTCGCGATCTCGCTCGTAGCGAGAGATCCTGCCCAGTTCGTGACGATACCCTTCACGATGATCAGAGCCTACAACGCAGACGGTGAGAACATGCCGGTCACCGTCAGCGACGCGCCGCGAGCGGCGAACAACCCGGTCTCGCCGGAAAGCAACCGCCTCTGCGATCGCGGATTCGAGTTCGATCCGATGGGCTTCTACTACCGCGAGCCCGGATGGCGGGCCACCAGCCTGTTCGCGATAGCTCGAGGGAGGAACGATTTCATGCACGGTACTCCCTGCGAGGCGTATCCCGAAGTCAGAGAGCAGTGGCTACGCGACGCCGACTACCTGATCGAATCCGGCGTTGACGGTGTCGACGTACGCGCGCAGAATCACTCAAGCTCAGTCGTTGAATATCACGAGTATGGCTACAACGAGCCGCTAGTGACCGCGTATCACGACCGTTACGGCCGAGACATCCAGGCAGAACCCGCCGAGCCGCTGAAGATGATGCAGATCCGCGGTGACTTCTACCTGCAGTTCATAGCGAAGCTCAGATCAAAACTTTCTGCGCGGGGAAAGAAGCTTCAGGTGCATCTTCACGGGAATTACGAAGATCCGCGCCTGTGTGGCGATTTCAATGAGGTAGCCTTCTGGGCGATGCCCAAGATTCTGCCGGACTGGAAACGGCTGGTGGATCTCGCAGACGAAATCACAATCAAGGACTACTACTTCGGCAGCTACTCGCCGCAGAATGCCGCGAACATCAAGGCACGGGCAGCTGACGCGGGCAAGCCCGTCTGGATTCACTGCTACCAACAGCAGGGAGACGATCTGAACCGGGATTTCTGTGCTGCGGCGCAGGCCGATCCAACGGTGAGCGGCCTGCTGCTATATGAGATCACCGGTCATGGATCAGAACACGGGAGTGCCGGCGACGGGCTCGTCAGAATCGACGGTGATGGTACCGCAGAACTCATACCGGGCGCGGTGGATGCGCTTCGACGACTCACGAGATACGGGAAGTAGTACCCTCGCCATGTGGCGGTCGCAGTCCGACAAGGGCTATGAGGCCGAACGCCACATAGAAGAGCGCGAAGACCGACAGCACGGCGCGTAGCGGCAGCCCGCGGTCCACCAGCGCGCCCACGCCAACGTGGAGGATAGCGCCGACAGCATAGGTCGCGATCTGGAATATGGTCTGGAACGCGCCCATCGTACCGGGGAAGGTTCGGTTTGCCTCGCCAAGAAGGGACGGAGCCTCCACAGACCAGAAGAGAGCCGCAAGCGGATAGCTGAGCGCGACCAGCACGGGTGAACCCAATCGCAGACCGATGAGGAGAATCGAGCCTCCGACGATCCCCGGTACGACGAGCAGTGCGCGCCGCCCGAAGTGGTCCGGGAGGGCCATGAGTACGAGCCGCGATACGACGTAAGCCGCCGAGAAGAGCGTGAGCACGAGTCCGGGACGCACCGGAAGCACATCAAAGGACGTCCTCAGGAACCGAGGGAACCAGTAGTGGATGAACGTGTCTGCCGTTGCGTGCAGGAACATCAGCAGAAGAAAGAGCCGGAAGCGTGGCACACCAAAGGCAACGGCCGCCTGGCGGAGGAACCGTACGACTGCTCCAGACACGCCGGCATTCGGGTCAGCCGCGGCCGCCAGGCTCCTCTGCCGGCTCGATGCGTCTGACCCGAAAAGGCGCAGTACGAATGCGACAGCCGCGAATGCGGCCAGCAGCGCCACTGAGCCCAGGGCCAGCCGAACCAGGCGCTCGGTGGCGGTGGCGGTGAGCATGCGCTCAGCAATCATCGGGAAGAAGAGGCCGGGAGCTGACGCGGATACCATGCCGAGCGCAAAGCTCCGACGAGTCCATTCGGGCTTCAGCAGGAGTACATAGAAGGGCACGGAAAGACCGACACCGATCGACGCGAGATGCACCACAAAGGCACCGGCCCAGAAAACCCGGAAGGCACCGGTAACGGCAAGGACGCCGTAGCCCAGGCACAAAGCCACCGTTGCCACGATCAGCGTCGTGCGCGGGCCCCTCGTGTCGAGCAGCACGCCGGCCGGCAGCGCTCCGACGAGCCCTCCGAGCGAGCTCGCAGCGAACAGTACACCGACCCCCCCGGCGGCCAGGCCGAAATGGCCCGCCAACCAGTCGGAGAGCACCGGTACGGTGCTTCCATAGTAAGCCCCGAGAATGATGAGCAGAACTGCAGTCGCAACGCCGAGGGCTGTCTTCATGCTCTTATATGGGGAGCTTACATCACCGGCCGTCGCAAGCAAATAGACAGGATTCGGGTATACTCAGGACTCTCTCCGGCCACGCGTTTGTCCTTCGGGTGAGAGCTTTCGTCTCAGTCGAGATGAACCACGCTCCCGGACCGGGCCCACCCCACCCCGGGGTGTTCGGCCGGCAGAAGGCCGCGGGCGAAGCACTGGGTGAAGACCGCCTGCAGTCCGTCTGCCCAGGTAAGCACGGAGCTCCCGGCGGGGGCCTTCTCCGCATCGACGGTCGTGCGCCGGACGATCCTGGCGGGAAACGGTACGACCGGGGACGAGTCTCCGGCTGCACAGACCACGCGCAGTTGCGCAAGGGCGTCCTGCACCGAGCACGGCGACTCGGGCGTCTCCCCCGGGCCGGCTGAACGAATAGCCGCGGCCATGCGTTCGAGCTTGCCGCGATGGGTCACGTCGGGTGAGCCGTAGTCCTCGACCGAACCGTCGGCACGGTTGCAGTAGAAGTTGCCGGGAACGTCACAGACGAGATCGGCGTCGCGGAAGCGGTACCAGATCATCGGCCCCACGTTCGACGGGACGGCGTGGGTCGTGTAGAAGAGCACATCGGCGCCGCTCGCGGTCCGCGCCCGGATCGCGGCGGTGTCGTAGTTCTCGATCTCATTGGCACGGTAGAGCTCCGCCTGCACCGATACCGGCTCGCCGCCGGGGCCGAGAACTGAAAGCGCGTTGTGCAGGTAGTGCGCGGTTGCGTTGTGCGCGGGACTGTCCATTACGAGGCTGCCGTCGGAAGCGCGGATTCTGCCCGCCCACGAGGCGCGCTCGTAGTAGGCCGAAGAGCGAGGCCAGAACGCGAGGATTCGCAGCGAGAGCGGCTCTCCGAAGGCGCCCGCGGCTATCTCGCGCCGCATCCGCTCGAAGGTCTGCGAGAACGACCACTGGTACCCGATCGCGACCATGCGGCGCGATGCGTCGGCCGCCTCGGCCATGGCGAGCGCATCCTCGAGCGACGCGGCAACCGGCTTTTCGCAGAGGACGTGGGACCCGGCCCCGAGCGCCGCAATGGAGTACGGTGCGTGGTACTGTATGGGCGCGGAGATGACGGCGAGATCGGCATCTGCCGCAGCGTAGAAGCCGGCAAGGTCCGGATGGATCGTTCCCACACGGGCACGCACCTCATCCAGACGTCGGCATCCTTCAGGCAGCGGATCCACGGCACCGGCAAACTCCAGACCCATCGCGTCGCCGTGATCGAGTATGGCGTCGACGTACCCGTTCCCGTAGCCGCCGAGCCCGACGAGGAGTGTGCGCACCGTCATTGCCAACACTGCACCCGGCCGCGGAGATTGACGCCGGCGTCGCCGGCGGTCGCGGCTGCCTCCGGGTCGAGGCCGAGGAGCGCAAGACCGCGATCGACCGTCTGCGCGAACACGGCGTCCATGTCATTGAGGTGCGGCTGAGAGAGGTTGACCGCGGTCAGGCCGTCTATCCGGTGGAACCGATCGATGACGTGCGACCCACGACCGCAGTAGTGGATGACCCCGCCGCCGAGTTCGGCGAAGCATCGTGCCTCACGCGCGAGGATGTACTCGTCATAAATCTCCGGTGAGAGATTCATGAGCGAATCGTCTCGAAGCATGATGTTCCCCTTCATGAGCATGCCCCAGTGCGCATTGTACGACGCTCGCGGCGGGTGCGCTGCGAACCACGTTCCCAGGAAGGCGAGGTAGTGCTCGGTCATGAGATCGAGGAAGTCGTGGACAAGCTGAGGCTCGTCGTAGAACGCCAGGAAGATGTCCGAACCCCAGGCAAGCTCGGCGTTATCGATTGGCCCCTGGGCATCGGGGTGGTAGAGAATGACCCAGTTCTCGAGCACCTCCCGACCGGAGAGCACTTCTTCGAACCGCGCTCCGCAGTCGAAGACGTCGCCACCCTGTCCAGTCCGCAGATCGGGAACGCCGCGATCGAGCGCCGCCCGGATCGGGTCCTCTCCGGCGAGCGGCCGCGTCGTCGGGAGGTTGCCCTGCTCGCGCGACATGACCACGACCTCGCACCCGAGCTGGCTCGTCATGATGGAAACGCCGTAGTTCGTCCGAACGTTGAGAATCGTGTTACTTCCCGAGGCAAGCGTGTCGGAGACCATCGAGAGCTGGTGCAGCACCATCGTGTCGATGTCCGCGAGAGCGTCGTTAATGTGGATCTGCGGCCACTCGATGCGCGCGGGCCTGGGAACCCGGCCGGGCGGCACGAAAGGCGATGCGGAATCGAGTCGGTCCTCCGTACGGCCCTCAACGAAGTCGATCCAGGCCTGATGAACCCGCTGCTCCTCGTCGGGATCGATCCTCGAAGCGAGGTCGTCGAGGTACGGTTCGAAATCGACCGACCGACGAGTGCTCGTCGCGGTGGCTGCAGGATGGTTGTGCATGGGCTCAATCATCGCGGTTTCCGGCGTATTGATCAACGGGTAGCCCCGGGGTAGACTCCCAGCCCATGAAGGCAGCCATTACCGCGATCGCCTCGCATGTTCCCGAGCGGGTGGTGACAAACGAGGAGCTCGCACGGACGGTCGAAACGTCGGACGAATGGATCGTCTCACATACCGGCATTCGTGAACGAAGGATCGCTCAACCTCATGAGGCCGCGAGTGACCTCGGGTACGAGGCGGCACGGGCGGCGCTCGAGAACCGGGGCATGGAGCCTGAACAGATCGACCTCATCATCTGCGCGACATCGACCCCGGACTACCTGACCTTTCCGTCGACCGCGTGCATGATAGAAGACCGCCTCGGCTGCTCCAACGCCGGCGCGTACGACCTGCAGGCCGGATGCACCGGATTCGCCTACGCGCTCGAGTCCGCACGCAGCGCGGTCGCCTCCGGAGGCGCGCATCGCGTGCTGGTGGTCGGCGCCGAGGTGCTCTCCAAGGTGACGAACTGGAACGACCGCAACACCTGTGTATTGCTCGGCGACGGCGCCGGCGCGGCGATCGTCGAGGCGCAGGCCGGGGGCCATGAGATCTGCTACTCGTGGCTCCGGTCCAAGGGCAGCGGGGGCACGGCGCTCATCCGACCCGCCGGCGGCACGAGAACCCCCTTTATCGATGGAACCCACTCGGCGACCGATCTCATGCTCGCGATGAACGGGAAGCAGGTCTACCTGTTTGCGGTCGACGCGATCGTCCGGACGATCGCGGCGCTCTGCGAGCGATCGCAGATCGACAAGACGGAGCTCGACTGGATCGTCCCGCACCAGGCAAACGCGCGGATCATCGAAGCGGCCGCGAAGCGCCTCGGTCTGCCACTCGAGCGGTTCTATCTCAACCTGGATCGGTACGCGAACACGTCGGCCGCCTCGATTCCAATCGCACTGGTGGAGATGGAGGAACGCGGAGTGCTCACCGGAGGCCAGCGCGTGCTGACGGTCGGGTTCGGCGCGGGCCTCAGCTACGGGGGCAATCTCATCGAGTGGTGAACAGTTGCCATTGGGCCGACGATTGTGCACCTTTAGACGGAAGCGGTGCCTTTCGAGGGCGCCGTGAGCTCGGCCTGCAAGGCCACGAGGTTTCTCCATGTCCTGCGTGACGAACATCCCTAACCCGCCCGTTTCTCATGTGACCGCCGTCCCGTCACGGGGTTCGGGTCCCGGCCGCTCATCGTAATCGCATAGGCAAAGCAACCCGCAAAGACCGCAAAGGGGGACATCATGCTGCGGCGAATTGGGCGCGACGGCTCGGACGAAGACAAGCCTCTCCATATCAGCCAGACATTCGAGACACTTCCGTCCGCCGACCAGGACGTCATCCGGGCAGCCGGTGTGGATCCGGCCGAGACCGAGGAGATCATCGTCTCTGATATCCTGCCGACCGGTGAGTTCGGCAGAAGCTACGTCATCCGCTGCCGGGACCGCATCGTCGTGGTCTCCGGAACCTCAGTGACGACGGATGCGGCAATCTCGACTATCGCGGAGATCTTCAACCGCGATTTCGTCGGAAACGGCGTGATCGAGCTGCGGATGGACGACCGGCGCAAGCTCGAGATCGCCAGATACTCGCGCACGCTCTCCGACGCTGTCGACGAGTTCATCCGCACGACGAACAGTAGACTGGGGCTTTCGGAAGAAGGGACCGACGCGCAGACCGACGGCTCTGACGAGCCGGTTGACAAGATCTCAGGGGTTCGCGAATCGGACACCACCTACCGGTGTCATACGTGCGGGTACCCGCTCGCCCACCAGGGCGACGTCTGCCCGAAGTGCACGAACAAGCGCGGCTTCATCACGAACATCACGCGATACCTGAAACCGCACGTGGGGCTGATCGTGGTCGGCTCGTTGCTGTCGATCGTAGTCACGATCGCGAACCTCGGCCCCGGTTTCTTCGTCCGGCTGCTCGTCGACGAAGCGATCATGGCCGAGCACCTCGAAGCCGCCGGGCGGTTCAGAATGCTCGCACTCATCAGCGGCGCCTTTCTCGGGCTCATATTCCTCCGCATGCTTGCCCAGCACTTCCGCATCAAGATCATGGGAGTGCTCGGAAGCAGCGTGGTGCGGGCGATGCGGATCGACGCGTACCGGGCGCTTCAACGCCTGTCGCTCAGTTACTACGACAGTGAGCTCACCGGACGTATCATGGCCCGCGTCCTCGGCGACACCCAGATGGTACAGGGGTTCATCGTCAACGCGCTGCAGCAGGCGATCATCAACGTCTTGATGATCGTCGGCATCAGCGTCGCGCTCTTCAGCGCGAACACGACGCTCGCACTCATCGCGCTCGGGCCTATTCCAATCGTGATCCTCCTTGGCCGTTTCTTCTCGCGAAAGTTCAAGGGGGTGTTTCGATCGGTCCGCAGGAAGTACTCGTCGCTGTCGGCGGCGGTTGCCGAGAGTGTGACCGGCATCCGCGTCGTGAAGTCCTTCGCCCAGGAGGAGCGCGAGTATGACACGTTCGAGGGGCGGAACAAGGACTTCTACGACGCGAGCCTGTCGGCCGTGCAGACGCGCTCGTTTTTCCAGCCGATCGTGCTCTTCATCATGTCGATCGGCACGGTGGTTGTCTGGGGGTACGGTGGGCATCAGGTGATCGTCGGCGTGCTCACCCTGGGCCTTCTCCTGCAGTTCATCACCTACATGAACCAGTTCTACGCGCCAATCCAGATGCTGATCCAGCTCACCGAGGTATACCAGCAGAGTGCGACCGCCGCCGAGCGCGTGTTCAACATAATGAATATGCCCTCCGAGCTCACCGATCACGACGAGGCCGTCGATCTCGAGCGGCCCGACGGGCGAATTGAGCTCAAGAACGTCTCTTTCGGGTACAACGTCGGCGAGCGGGTGCTCAAGAACGTCAATCTGACGATCGAGCCGGGGCAAATGATCGGCGTAGTCGGGCAGACCGGGTCGGGCAAGAGTACGCTCGTGTCGCTGATCTGCAGGTTCTACGACCCGACCTCAGGGACGATCACGATCGACGGCGAAGACCTGCGGAACGTCCGGACCCAGTCGCTGCGCAGGAACATCGGGCTCGTCCTCCAGGATACGTTTCTCTTCGCGCGGACGATCAAGGAGAATATCTCCTACGGGACCGACGTGACATCCGACCGGGAGATAATCGCGGCGGCGAAGGCGGCCAACGCCCACGAGTTCATCATGGGCTTCCCGGACGCCTACGACAACGAAGTCGGCGAGCGAGGGATCACGCTCTCAGGCGGCGAGAAGCAGCGCGTATCCATCGCGCGCGCCATCCTGAAGAACCCGGCGATACTGATACTCGACGAGGCGACCTCCGCGGTGGACTCGGCGACCGAAGCTTCGATCCAGGAGGCGATGGATCGTCTCGTGGCGGGGCGAACGACGATCGCGATCGCCCACCGCCTGTCGACCCTTCGCAACGCCGACAAGCTCATCGTGATGGAAAAGGGCGAGATCGTGGAAACCGGCAGTCATGAAGAGCTCCTGGAGGCCGGCGGTATCTATGCTGATCTCGTAGAGAAGCAGGCAGGCTTCGCGCGCGAGATGATCGGCACCGACAACGCCGGTTTCATCGCGTAAGGCGCGTAAGGGAGAGGCACCAATGAGCGTTGAGTATGGAGCGATACTGGAACCGGCGGACGTCCGCATCACCCGCACCGGGCACGGGGATCCGGTCGCGTGTATAGGCGAGACGCAGATCGTGCTCGGGCACATTCTGAGCGTCTTCCCCATCTCGAACCGCGAATCGTTCGTCTCGCTTCGCGACCTCAACGGAGACGAGGTAGGCGTGATCGAGCGGATACACGAGCTCGACGGAACGTCGCGGCACATCGTGCACGAAGAGCTCAACCGCTCGTACTTCCTGCCGCGGATCGAGGAGATATTCTCCGTCACCGACGATTTGAACGTCATCACGTGGAGCGTCTTTACGGACAAGGGGCCGCGGACCTTCGAGGTTCGCGATCCGCGCAAGAACGTCCGAGCGGTCGGGGGCGGGAGGTACATCGTCAAGGACGTGGACGGGAACCGGTACGATATCTTGCGCCTTGGACGGCTTCCGCTGAAGTCGCAGACGCTCATCCGGGAATTCGTGTAGAGGGGAACCAATGGAAGAACTGCGTTTTGGTGTCATCGGGCCCGGAGGAAGGGGCTCACTCGCCTCCTGCGTGGAGGAGGTGGACCCGGCCAGCCGGCTCGTGGCCGCGGCGGATGTCGTACCGGCGGCGCTCGAGCGCTTCCGGAACAGGCACGGAGCCGAGTGTTTCGTGACGGCGGACTACCGGGAGCTCGTCACGAGGGACGACCTCGACGGTGTCTTCGTGTGCAGCCCCGACCACCTGCACGAGTCGCACGCGATCGCGGCGCTCGAGGCCGGCAAAGCCGTCTACCTCGAAAAACCGATCGCGATCACCATCGAGGGCGCCGACCGGATCCTCGAAACCGCGATGCGCACCGGCAGCAGGCTCTACCTCGGCCACAACATGCGCTACTTCCCGGCGATCCTTGAGATGAAACGGCTGATTGACGCCGGCCGCATCGGACGCCTGGAGGCGGTCTGGTGCCGGCACTTTGTGGGGATCGGGGGCGACGCATACTTCAAGGATTGGCACTCCCAGCGCGAGAACACGACCGGGTTGCTCCTGCAGAAGGGAGCTCACGACATCGACGTGATCCACTGGCTCGCGGGAAGCTACTCTCAGGCGGTCGTGGCCATGGGCAAGCTCTCGGTCTACAACCGCGCCACACGCAGAGAGCCGGGCGAAACGGGATCTGTATCGATCGATTCGAGGAACTGGCCGCCGCTGGCCGCCACCGACTACTCTCCGCAGATCGACATCGAGGACCACAACATGGTGCTCATGCAGCTCGCGAACGGCGTGCAGGCCTCCTATGTTCAGTGCCACTACACTCCCGACTACTGGCGCAACTACACCTTCATTGGGACCGAAGGACGGATCGAGAACTTCGGAGACTCGGGGAGTTGCGAGATCCGGCTCTATGCAACACGGTCCGGAGGCCACAGCGAACCCGACGAAACGATCGAGCTACGTCCCGAAGCCGGCAGCCATGGCGGGTCGGACCCGGCTATCGTCCGGAGTTTCGTGGAATTCCTCCGCGACGGAACGCCGCCGAACACTTCGCCCGTCGCTGCTCGCCACGCGGTGGCCGCCGGAGTCGTGGCTACCGATTCGCTCCGCACGGACAACGCGTTGCGCCGAGTACCGCCGCTGTCGAGCGAGATCGAAGCGTACTTCACGGACGGACAGAAGCGATAGCCGGGGCGCCCGAACCCGACATCCGTTGCCAAACCACCGCAAAACCCTTTGACATCCTCTTATCGATCCGTTAGTATCGATTTGAGGATATCGATTCTACTATATCGATAATCATCTACCGATACTCCTCCTTTCGCCGGTCTTCCGGATAGTGTACCGCGGAGCATTGACTCCGAAGAGATACGAGACAAAGGAGACTCACATGGTACGGCAGAAAAACGAGCGCGCCGAAGAGGTCGACGAGGTCAAGCTCTGCGAGCTCGACCGGTTCATCGAGGACCGCAGGGATGTCAAGGGAGTGCTCATCCCGGCCCTCCAGCGAGCGCAGGAGCTCTACGGATACCTTCCCGACAGTGTCATCCGCCACATCAGCAAGCGGCTCGACATCCCCTTCAGCGAAGTTGCCGGGGTAGTGACGTTCTACTCCTTCTTCTCGACCGTGCCTCGCGGGCGTCACGTCATCAGAGTGTGCCTTGGGACCGCCTGCTATGTCCGCGGCGGACAGGAGGTCCTCGCCGCCTTGCGCCGTGAGCTCGGAATCGAGGTCGGTCAGACGACGGAGGATCGTCTCTTCTCGCTCGAGATCGGCCGGTGCTTCGGCGCCTGCGGTCTCGCACCGGTCGTGATGGTCGACGACGACGTGCATCAGCGGGTCAAACCGGCACGCATCCGGGAGCTGCTCGCCTCATACCGAGAGGAAGCGCACGCGGCGCAGGAACGCGAAGCAGATCTGATCACAGAAGGAGCTGCGGAATGAGCGAACAGCAGAAGATCAACTCCGAGACCGATCTCCAAGCCATGCGCGACGAGCAGGTGAGGCACACGGCCCGGTGCGAGCATCGGTTTCGTGTCTGCCTGGGCGCGAGCTGCATCGCATCCGGAGCCGACGAGGTGCTTGCGCGCCTGCAGGCGACGCTCGCGGAACGCAACGGCACCGTCGAACTCGTGGGCACCGGATGCATGGGACCGTGCTCGCGAGGGCCGGTCATAACGGTCCTGCCCTCCGGCAGGAGCTACACGCATGTGGAGCCGCAGGACGTCGAGCGGATCGTCGAAGAGGCGATCTCCGGCAGGATTCCTGAGACGACCGACGAGGTGCAGACCTTCCTCGATGCCCAGACGCGGACCGTTCTTGCGCGCTGTGGCACGGTTGACCCGGCGAGCATCGACGATGCGATCGCCCATAGCGCGTATGCCGCCCTCGCCGAGGCGCTGAAGCTCGACCCTGACGCGATCATCGAGCGCATGAAGGAATCGGGGCTGCGGGGACGCGGAGGGGCCGGATTCCCCACCTGGATGAAGTGGCGGTTCACGCGCGACGCCCAGTCGGAAGACGGCGTGAAGTACGTGATCTGCAACGCCGACGAGGGCGACCCCGGCGCCTTCATGGACCGAAGCATCCTCGAGGGCGACCCGCACAGCCTGATCGAGGGAATGGCGATCGCCGCACGCGCCATAGGCGCAAGCCGCGGTTTCGTCTACGTGCGTGCCGAGTACCCGCTCGCCATCGAACGCCTCGAGGTCGCGCTCGGTCAGGCGCGCGCGTACGGGCTTCTAGGCGAGAACATCCTCGACAGCGACTTCTCGTTCGACCTGGAGATACGCAAGGGATCGGGCGCCTTCGTCTGTGGAGAAGAGACCGCCCTCATGAACTCGATCGAAGGCAAGCGCGGGGAACCGCGGCCGAGACCGCCCTTCCCCGCACAGAAGGGGCTGTGGGGCAAGCCGAGCGTCCTGAACAACGTCGAGACGTACGCGAACGTCGCCGCTATCGTAACGCGTGGCGCCCAGTGGCGAGCAGTAGGAACAGAGCACAGCCCGGGCACGAAGGTCTTCGCGCTCGCCGGCGCCGTCGAGAACACCGGGCTCGTCGAGGTCCCCATTGGCACGACCCTTGGTGAGTTGATCTACGACATAGGCGGCGGAGTTCGAGGCGGTCGTGCGTTCAAAGCGGCTCAGATCGGTGGACCTTCCGGCGGCTGTGTCCCGCGCGAGCATCTCAACATCCCGCTCGACTACGAGTCGCTCCAGGAGCTCGGAGCGATCATGGGTTCCGGCGGGCTCATCGTGATGGACGACGAGACCTGCATGGTCGACGTGGCGCGCTACTTCCTCGAGTTCGTCCAGGAGGAGTCGTGTGGCAAGTGCGTCCCCTGCCGCGTCGGCACGCGTCGGATGCTCGAGATCCTGAATCGGATCACCTCGGGCGACGGACGCCCCGACGACATCGACCGCCTCATCGAACTCGGCGAGCGGATCAAGGACACCTCGCTCTGCGGACTCGGACAGACCGCACCCAACCCCGTGCTCTCCACGATCCGTCACTTCCGCCACGAATACGAGGCGCATATCCGCGAGAAGCATTGCGAGGCGGGAGTCTGCCCGGGGCTCGTTCGTGCGCCGTGCCAGAGCGCCTGTCCGGCCGGCGTCGACGTGCCCGGCTTCGTCTCGCTGATCGCCGAACGGCGGTACGCGGAGGCGCTCCAGGTCCATCGTGAGCGCAACCCGTTCGCGGCGGTGTGTGCCCGGGTCTGTTTCCATACGTGCGAGGACCACTGCCGTCGTTCGTCGCTCGACAGCCCGGTGGCGATCCGCGCGGTCAAGAGGTATATGGTCGATCAGGAGGTGGTCATCCAGACGCCGGAGGTTCGCGAAGCCCCGGAGAATGCGAGACGAAGGATCGCGATCGTGGGCGCGGGACCTGCCGGTCTCTCATGCGCGTATTTCCTCGCGCGACTCGGCTACCGCCCCACCGTCTTCGAGGCCGAGTCCCGACCCGGGGGAATGCTCGTTCAGACCATCCCGGCCTACCGGCTTCCGCGCGAAACCCTCGCGCGCGAGATCCGCATGATCGAGCAACTCGGCGTCGAGATTCGCACGGGAACGGCGCTCGGGCGCGACTTCACGCTTGGCAGTCTGCAGGATGAAGGATACGAGACCGTATTTCTCGGCGTGGGGGCGCCCGGCTGCCAGG
>SLST01000514.1 GCA_007130265.1 Spirochaetales bacterium | reverse complement strand
GTGGAGATGGAGTCGAACATGTCGGTGAACAGGAGCGCGAAGATGGGCAGGATCATCCCCAGGCTGAGCGCGCCAAGGATGTCGAGCCGGAAGAAGACGTCGAGCTGCGGCATCTCGAAGACGCGGGTCGGGACCGTCACGAAGGGCTCTCCTCCGGCCGCCTCGGTGATGAGGCTCACGATGAGCGCGATGATCGCCGTGCCGATGATGCCGTAGATGAGCGCGCCCTTGACCTTGCGGATCACGAGAATGCTCGTCAGCGTGAGACCGACGAGAAAGAGGATCGTCTGCGTGTTGAGCCCGCCAAAGGTGACGACCGTCGCCTCGTACCCGACGATGAAGCCGACGCTCGTGAACCCGATCAGCGCGAGGAAGAGCCCGATGCCCGCGGCAACGCCGTAACGGAGGCAGGGCGGGATCGCGCGGACGATCGCGTCGCGGATCTTGAACAGCGACAGCAGAATGAAGATGATGCCCGAGATGAAGACGGCGCCGAGCGCCGTGGGCCACGGAATGCCCATGCCGAGTACGAGACCGAAGGTGAAGAAGGCGTTGATGCCCATTCCGGGGGCGAGCGCAAAGGGCAGGTTCGCCATCACACCCATCAGCACGGAGCTGAGCGCCGACACCAGGACGGTCGCGAAGAGCACCGCCGCGAACGGCATACCGGTCGCGCTGAGGATGCCCGGGTTGACCACGATGATGTAGGCCATCGTCAGGAAGGTCGCGATGCCCGCCCTGATTTCGACCTGCACCGTGGTCCCCTTCTGTGAGAGTTTGAACAGATTCTCCACGGGAGACTCCTTGAGAGATGAGGATGACTACTTATACCGACGACGGGGCAGGTGTGCAAGGGAAGCGACGGCATAGCGGATCGAAACGGATATTCATACACGACACATGCACATTCTTCCATTCCCCCTTTACTTATATCGTCCGCTTGGGTACCGTGGAAGGCCTGATCAGGAGGAACGCTATGAAACGACTGCTGCTAGCGGCGCTCATTATTGGAGTCGCCGCCGCCGGTTACGCGACCGGCACCGTGGAAGAGACCACGCGGATAGGGATCTCGAAGATCGTGGCGCATCCGGCGCTCGACGCGGTGGAACAGGGTATCCAGGACGAGCTCGCCGCGCTCGGGTATGACGACATCGTCTACGACCTGCAGAACGCCGCCGGCGACCTGACGACCGCCGCGCAGATCGCGGCCAAGTTCCGCGCCGATCGTGTGGACATCGCGGTGGGTATCGCCACGCCGACCTCGCAGGCGCTCGTTGGGTCGATCCACACGATTCCGGTCGTCTTTACCGCCGTCACCGATCCGGTCAGCGCCGAGCTCGTCCCGAGTCTCGCAGGCGGCGGCGGAAACGTCACGGGGTTTTCGGACCTCACGCCGGTTCGCGAACAGATCGAGCTGCTCGCCCAGTTCGGCGACATCAGCGCGATCGGGCACGTCTACTCGTCCGGAGAGGCGAACGCCGTGGTGCTCGCGAACATGGCGCGCGCGGTCGCGGCCGAGCTTGGAATCGAGTTCGTGGAGGCGACCGTGGCCAATTCTGCGGAGGTCCGCCAGGCTGCGCAGTCGATCGCCGGCCGGGTCGACGTCTTCTACGTCAGCACGGATAACACGGTCGTATCCGCGCTCAGCGCATTGATCGACGTCGCGACCTCCGCCGGCGTTCCGGTCGTGACCGCCGACCCGAGTTCCGCGGAAGAACAGGATGTGCTCGCTGCGTACGGGTTCGACTACTACACGATGGGTCGCGCCACCGGACGGCTGATCGCGGATATCCTCGAGGGCGCGAATCCCAACGATATCCCGGTACAGTACCTCACCGACGCCGACGATCTCGTGCTCCACGTCAACGCCGACGTCGCCGCACAGCTCGGCATCACGCTTTCGGCGGCGGTGCTCGAAGCGGCCGACCAGATCGTGGAGAACGGCGAGCTGCGGACTCGCTGACACGCGATGCCGACGGGTAGGGACCAATGATCGAAGGTATTCTCGTTGAAGGCCTGATCTACGGCACGATGGTGCTCGGTGTCTTCATTACCTTTCGGATCCTGGACTTTCCGGATCTGACGGTCGACGGTTCCTTCCCGCTCGGTGCGGCGGTCATGGCGATTCTGATCTCGAACGGAGTCAACCTCCTCATCGCGGTGCTGGTCGCCTTCGCCTCCGGGGTCGTTGCCGGCATGGTGACCGCGACGATCCATAACAAGCTCAAGGTGCCCAATCTGCTCGCCGGCATCCTCACCATGACGATGCTCTACTCGATCAACATCCGGGTCCTCGGCAACCGCCCGAATCTGCCGCTGCTTCGGCAGGTGACGATACTCAACCGGTTCACCGGCTGGCTGAGCTTCCTGCCGACCGAATGGAGCCTGCTCGTCTTCTTCCTCGTCTTCTCCTTCGTGATCAAGCTCTTGCTCGACCTCTTCTTCAAGACCGACCTCGGGCTGACGCTCGGGGCGATGGGAAACAATCAGCAGATGGTCGTCACACAGGGAGTGAATCCGGAGGCGTTGAAATTGATCGGTGTGGGGCTGTCGAACGGGCTCGTCGCGGTCTCCGGCGCCTTCGTCGCGCAGTATCAGGGTTTCGCAGACGTGAACCTCGGCCAGGGGATCATCATCGCCGGGCTCGCCTCGGTCATGATCGGCGAGTTCATCCTGCGTACGAACCGGATCGGTCTGCTGACGCTACGGGTGATCCTCGGTTCGATCGCGTTTCGCGGGATCATGTATCTTGGGCGCTACTACGGCTACTATATTCGCCTCACGCCCAACGACCTGAAGCTCATCACCGGGATCCTGATCATCGCCTCGCTCATCGTGACGCAGCTGCGCAAGCAGAAGCGTGCGACAACCGTCGATCTCGACCTCGATCACAATCCGAACCAGCCGCTGCCGGAGGACCGGGCATGATCCGGCTCGAGAACGTCAGCAAGGTGTTCCATCCAGGAACGCCGAACGAGAACGTCGCGATCAGGCAGGTCGACCTCACGGTCCGGGAAGGTGACTTCGTCACCATCATAGGCAGTAACGGCGCCGGGAAGACGACGCTGTTCAATCTGATTTCCGGGACCATGCCGGTGAACGCCGGGCGCATCTACGTGAACGACATAGAGGTGACGAAACACCCCGAGTACAAGCGGGCACAGTACATCGGGCGAATCTTCCAGGACCCGCTTCTGGGGACCGCCTCGAACATGATGGTCGCGGACAACATGATGATCTGCTACCGCAAGGGGATGAAGGGGTTGCGCATCAGCCTGAACGCGAAGATGCGCGCCTTCTTTCGCGAGAAACTCACCGAGCTCGACATGGGGCTCGAGCACCGGATGGACAACAACGTCGGCCTGCTCTCCGGGGGCCAGCGACAGGCGCTCACGCTCCTGATGATGGTCCTCTCCGAACCGTCGCTCGTCCTCCTCGACGAGCATACCGCCGCGCTCGATCCGAAGAACGCGGCCATCGTGCTGGATCTCACCTCCCGGTTCATCGCCGATTACCGTCTGACGAGCATGATGATTACGCACAACATGAGCCAGGCGATCAAATACGGCAACCGGCTGTTGATGATGGACCGGGGAGAGATCATCCTGGACGTAAGCGGCGAGGAGAAGCGCAATCTGACGGTCGAGAAGCTCGTCGACAAGTTCCACGCGATCAGGCACGCCGAGCTCGAGAACGACGAGCTCATGCTTACCGACTAACCCCATATTTTGTGTTTTCCTCTTGCCATGTACACTACAGATGGTGTACACTCGGTATCCGTTCGAGGGAGGAGAATTATGACCGAACAATCCACGCGCCTGAAGGAAGTTGCCGTTGAAACCGAGCGGCGAGACGACCACCGGGCCGAGCACCGCACCGACCTGCCGGCGACCATCACCAAGCGCGACGGGCGCGTCGTCGATTTCAAGCCCATCCTTATCCAGCGGGCGGTCGAGAAATGCTTTGCGAACGTGCAGCAGCCCCCGTCGGTGACCCCCAGGGAGATCACCGACCAGGTCGTCAACGTCGTCGCCGCACAGTACCCCAACCCGACGGTCGAGAACATACAGGATGTCGTGGAGCTGGTGCTGCAGGCCAACGGTGAGTACGCGGCGGCGAAGGCGTACATCCTCTACCGCGCCGAGCATGCGCGCCTGCGGCGTGAGCGCGCGGTGCCGCAGGAGGTGCGGCAGGCGTTTGCCGAGGCCGACGCCTATTTCCCTACGCCTATTCAGCAGTTCCAGTTCTACGACAAGTACTCGCGGTTCAACTACGACCTCGGCCGGAGGGAGACGTGGTTGGAGACGGTAAATCGCTCGGTCGACTACCTTCGCGAGCTCTCCGAAGACCGGCTTCCGGCGTCGGTGTACGAACGGATCCGCACCGCGATCCTCAACATGGACGCTATGCCGTCGATGCGGCTGCTCGCGATGGCCGGCGATCCGGCGCGGCGGAACAATGTGGCGATCTACAACTGCTCCTATCTGCCGGCGGACAGCATTGATTCGTTCGTCGAGGCGCTGATCATCTCCATGAGCGGCTGCGGCGTGGGGTACAGCGTCGAGCGACAGTACGTGGAGCAGCTGCCGCGGATCAAGCGGCAGAGCGGCGTCATGCGCGAGCGGCTGGTGGTTGAGGACACATCGGACGGGTGGGCCGAGGCGCTTCGCGTGGGGCTTCAGACCTGGTTCGACGGCGAAGACATCGAGTTCGACCTCAGCAAGATTCGTCCCGCAGGCGCACCGCTCAAGGTCAAGGGCGGACGGGCGAGCGGGCCGGAGCCGCTGCGGCACATGATGCGTTTCGCCCGCGACCGTATTCTTGCGCGCCAGGGCGGGTTCATGACGACGCTCGATGCGCACGACATCATGTGCGCTGTGGGCGGGGCGGCTGTCTCAGGCGGCGTGCGGCGAACGGCGATGATCAGCCTCTTCGACTACGACGATCCCGAGATGCGGCACTGCAAGGATGGCGACTTCTGGGTTCACAACAGCCAGCGATGGAACGCCAACAATTCGGCCGTGTGGCCGCAGGGTGAGCTCTCTCAGGAGCAGATCTCGCGTTTCGTGTTGGACATGGTAGCCTCGGGTGCCGGCGAGCCCGGTATCTTCAACCGCACTGCGGCGCTCGCCTCGAAGCCGGAGCGGCGTAAGGTGGCCGAGTTCGGCACCAATCCCTGCGGGGAGATCATCCTTCGGCCCTATCAGTTCTGCAACCTCTCGAGCGCCGTCGCGCGGAGCTCGGATACCTACGAGACGCTGCGCGAGAAGGTGGAGGTCGCGACGATCATAGGGACGATTCAGAGCATGGCGACCGACTTCCCCGGTCTGCGCCCCGTCTGGAGTGAGAACTGCGCTGAAGAGCGCCTGCTCGGCGTCGACCTGAACGGGCAGATGGACAGCCACGCCGCGCAGGATGAAGAGATTCAGCGGAACCTGAAGGAAGTCGTTATAGAGACGAACAGGCACTATGCGCAGCTGCTCGGCATTCCCCAGTCCGCGGCGACGACCTGCGTCAAGCCGTCGGGGAACTCGAGCCAGCTCCTCAACTGCTCCTCCGGACTCCACGCGCGGTGGGCCGAGTACTACGTGCGTAACGTGCGGGTAAGCGCTCACTCGCCGGTCTTCCGCGTGTTGAAGGACGCCGGCGTCCCCATGGACCCGGAGAACGGTCAGACCCGAGATAACGCTACGACCTGGGTCGTGCACTTCCCCATGGAGTCGCCGGAGGGCGCGGTGCTGCGTTCGGACCGCACCGCGGTCGAGCAGTGTGACTACTGGCTGCAGAACAAACGCGCGTACACGGAGCACAACCCGAGCGTCACCATCACGTACAAGCCCGACGAGATTCTCGACGTGATGCGCTGGGTATGGGAGCATCAGCAGGAGATAGGCGGGATGGCCTTCCTTCCGTCCGCGGACGCAAACTACCAGCAGATGCCGTACGAGGAGATCTCGAAGGCCGAGTACGAGCGGCGGGTGGAGAGCTTCCCGGAGGTGGACTTCTCCAAGATCTACCGCTACGAGGAGAGCGACCTGACGAACGCGGCGCAGGAGCTCGCCTG
>SLST01000173.1 GCA_007130265.1 Spirochaetales bacterium | reverse complement strand
TGGCATTCCGACTCTCAAGGCTCTTTGGGAACTCCTCGGGATCTTGGTTGAACGCGCAGCGTGCGGTCGAGCTGTGGGATGCCGAGCCGGCAGTTGTTACTGACATCGAGCGTATCGAGTCTCTTGCTGTCGTGTGAGTAGAGAGAGCAGAGTGCGTTCCGCGTGAACACGCTCCTGCGTACGGCGGCTATCGCGAGTAGGCGGTGCAGCGCCGGAGAGTAGCCGGGATCGACCCCCTCGGCCTGGGTCATCCATGACGGGGGCCTCTACCTCAACTACTCGCAGCGTCTCAACCACGAGTTCCTCGACGGCCCGGAGGCCAACATCCCTGAGGCGGATGAAAACTGGCCGCCGGACTCTCTGTCTTCGCTTGCTTCAGCGAGCCGACGGGAATCAGGACCGTGTCGACGTGGCTCCCGCTGGCCCGACGAGATCAGTCCGCAATTCAGCCTGCCGGACGGTTCTCACCTGAATTGGATAGCCCATGAACCCCTTCGCGACTGCCATGCGGATCTGAATCTGTACTGGTGCGAGGAGGAGCCGGGCCGGTGCCGCGATCACCTGGAGCGTGAACGGGTCTACGGCACAGAACTCTACAGCGTGACAGTCGATCCGCAGTTGCGCGACCCACAATCCGGGGACTTCATCTTCACGTCGGGCTCCGTGGCCGAAGGGCTCGGTATCCCCGGGCACACCGGAGCCGCGACGGGCACCACCGGCGACTACCCGGCGGAGCTCGACGAGGAGTCGCGGCAAAGAGACGACGGGATTACCCAGATCGGAGAGCTCCAGGCTGCGACCGAGCGCTGCTGTGGCGCATCCTGGCCTTCGAGTATGCCGGGAAGGGTGATTGGGTCCCGTTGGGTTATGCGCGTGTAGAGCACTGTTGGAGCACCCTCAAATTCCAGAGTCCACTCGAAAGAGGCGTCGGCCTCTCCTATATTCCGTGCCTCGAAGGCGGTCGTCCAGGCCCGACGCGCCTTCTCTACGGCAGGATCGTCTTCTGCAAACATGAGTTCGTTCACCGCTACCGCTCGATTCCCCTCGATAAAGGGACAAGCGAAGACCTCTACCGACCCCAGGACTGCAGTGCCGTGGACCTCCACTCGCACGTCCAGCCGGGCCCCTCTTGCTGCGGAGATCTCGCTTCCCATGGGAGCGCCGCCGATGGAGAAATCCAGAAGAATACGCTCGCCAGTGGTGGCGTAGCATCGTCCGCCTGCAAGGGCGTCGAGCACGTTCTCGCGGCGCAGCGCGGTGCAATGGAGCGCGGTGACGGAATTGTGTCTCACTCCCGGCTGGCCGAAATGGTTGTCCGACGAACCGTGGGTGGCGAACCGTTGGCCCAGTGCCCAAGCGTCACGAGCGTAGAATGGGCCATCTTTGGAGTCGCCGGCACGATTCCGGTGCTTATCCATGAATAGCGAGCTCTCCGGATCGTAGAGCTCGCTCGTCCCGTGCATCGAGTAAATCTCGAACAGTCGCGTGGTGTCGGGGTAGCGGCGGCGCATGTCGAATCCCCATCCGGTGTGGTGAATCTGCGTCACAACGCGTTTATCCCCTATGTACTCCAGCAGCTGCTCTGGAGAAACCGAGCTGCCGCCGTCCTTCTGGGAGTCCACCACAGGGACATCGTCGTCGTAGAAGTAGATATTGTGGTGCCACTTCGTGTTTGTTTCCAGCGCGAGGATCGTCACAAATGCGTCCGGATCGTGCCACTCACGTGCCCAGCGTCTGGTCTGCGCCCAGTGCTCCTTCAGCCCTCCGGCGCCGTGCTCACTGGTGGCGGCGAAATCGAGGCACGACACGTTGCGGGCATATTCGTACGGTATGTTTCCCACGGCGTCGACACTCGGATAGTTGTGGAAGTGAATGTCGCCCCAGTACGGACCGGCCGGACCTGAGCCGATGCGGATGGGGTTTGAGACGAGTTCGCCGAACGTGAGCCGCACCACCCCGGGTTCGCGGAGCGCTACGGTAGACGAAGTTCGCCCTGTTCCGTCCGGAAGCGCGCCGACGACGGTGTCGCCCAGGAGTAGCGGCCCACCGTGCAAGCTCGATCCGCTCAGGTTGTTGAATGCGTCCAGCGAGATCAACCTCACCGGGAAAGGATCTCCCGGCCGAGCCGAAGACGGGACGATGAGACGGTGCACAACCGCCGGGCCGGGTCGGACACGAAAAGCCGGCGACGGCTCGACGCGTTTCCCGTCGATCATCACCAGAACCAGGCCCTCGTGGTCGCTGGACCCGGGACTCTGGTTGGCGATCCAGGGGGATGTGGTGTTCTGATACGTGACGATAATCTCCTCGGCCGTGTCGACGCATCCGCGCAGGAGCTCGACCGCCACGCAGCGCCCATGGCGGGTCGTCGCGGAGTAGCCGCCCACGTACTCTCGCGGCGCGATGCTTACCCTGTAGTCTTCCTGACGAAGCCTCCCGACCTTCACCCGCACGTGGTGAGCGCCCTGCGGGTCGTCGGTCTGCCACGATTTGACCTTGGACGGACTGACTCGGTCATTCGTGAAACTGTTCGGGAGTTGCACCTCCACGATGGAGCCCCCGTACACCGGCTCATTGAGACGGATCGTCACCGCGAAGGTGACCTGCTCGTAGATGGGAAACTCCGCGGGATCGACCCAGGCCGTGGCCGGAGCAACACAACTGTCGCGACGTTCGTTCAATTTGGAACCCTCCTCTTCATTACCTCGGACCCGATCAACTCGACTGCGTGCTGACCGTCAAGCTCTACGTACAGGCGACGATGAGGGTCTGCTGCCCGGCCGGCCTCCGCTTCTCGCGCCGGCATGAGCACCATGTTCTCCGGCGCAACGACCTCTACCCCGCGGGCTGTCTTCGAGCGGAGAGCAAGACGCACGGTTGCGTTGGGCAGATCCCACTCCATCCGTTCGACGGTGATTCCGCCGCGGCATCGAACTCCCTCTACACGGCCCTTCTCGAGTGGGCCCACTGCAGCGGGCAGCAGTTCTATCCGCTCGTCTCGTGACACGATGAGCATTTCCAGGATGGCGGCAGGAATGCCGCCGGCGGCGTCGACGTTGAAGATCGACGGCCCTGGGTCGTGAGATGTCGACATGCCACTGTAGATATGGTTGGTCGTCAAATGGCAGAGGGCATCGAGTGCCGTGTCGGGGTCGCGCGACCGAGCGGCGGCCATCGCCAAGTGGTAGAGACCGAACGCGCTGTACTCTCTGGGATTGTAGTGGCGCATTCGCATCTGCAGCGCGCGGCGGCACATCTCGAAGAGATGAGGGCTTGTCTCGGCGTCGGCTTCATCGCCGGGATAGAGGGGATAAAGGTGGGACATGTGGCGATGCTCGTAGTTGTCCTCGAGTCGGGCGGTGCACCATTCCTTCAGGGCTCCATCGTTGTTAGGCAGATAATCCGGGAGTTGCTTGAGGCGCGACTGCCATTCGTCGCAGAGGGGATCGGAAACGTCTGCCTGACCGCACGCCAGAATGTAGTTGGTCGCGAGTTCCCGCACCGAGGCTACATCCATCGTGGCGTTGATTGTCGCTATCGAATCACCGTTCGCGGGCGTGTTTTCCGGAGAGAAGGAGGGGTTAAAGCACAACCTACCATCATTCCCATCCACAAGGAAGTCGGCGTAGAACTCGAGAGCCTCACGCATGAAGGGAATCGCGCGCGTGCGGAGAAAGTCACGGTCGAGGGTGTAGCGGTAGTAGTCGTAATAGTAATGAGCAAGCCACGCAGCTCCGGCAGTCCAGAAGACGACAGGGCAGTAGTTGTAACGTTGCTGAAGACCGTGGGTGCTCACTCGGGTATTCACGAAGAAGCCCCTTGCGCCGTAGAGGGTTCGAGCGTTCTCGCGAAAGTCATCCATCATCCGGTCCATCAGCCGAAACAGACTTTCCATGAGCTCTGGTGTACCGGCGGGAAGGTAGTGGGCGACTGCCGCCTGGACATTCGCGTCCAGCGTGTAATCGCCCGACCAGTGGGGCGTCCAGGTCCCGGTCCAGACTCCCTGCAGATTCGGCGGCAGGACGCCCGATGAACTAATAACGATGTATCGGCACGCATCGAATGCTTTCTTGATCCAGGCCGGATCCGGCGCTCCGGCCGCCGACCGCTTCAGGTACTCTTCAACAGGAGGATCCCGAGCGTCGTCGACGGACTCTTCTCCGACCGCCGACTCGTCCCCGAGCGCCAGCCGGACCCGGTTGGTGAGCTCAGCGTGAAGAGGGGCATGCCGAGCGATCAGTCCATCGTACGACGGAGGAAGGCCGTTGATGCGGGCGCGGAGCTCATCGACTCGTGAGATCGGAAAGTTGTTCGTGGGTTGGATTTTCAGCACCACGAGGACTTGCGTCGCCTCCATGACCATCAGCCCGTTCCCGGCCACTTCCAGCTTGCCGTCTTCGGTCAGAACTCGGGCGACAGCCTCCCATCCTCCCGTGGTGCTGGTGTAGGCTCCTCGGAACGTAAGGTACTCGCCGGAAGCGTTGATGTCGGTCGATCGCACACCGTGTTGAACGAACGCACCCTTGGGGATTGCCCCTGCCGAAGTCCGACCGACTTCCCAGGGTTCCATCTTCTGCGGCCGGACGCCCAGACGAATCGAAAGAGCGGATGGCTCGTCGAACCTCGCCTCGAGAACCAGCACATCGTCGGCACGCGAGACGAAGCACCGACGGAGAACCTCGCCTCCGATCTGCGAAACATACCGGACGAAGGCTTCGGCTCTCTCGAAGTCGACGCCCCGTCGGTAGTCCTGTACCTCGGAGCATCGGCCGAAATCCAACAGAAGGTCGATTCCAGGATGGAACGGATCGGTCATGAGAAAGTCCGACGGGTATCCTGCTGTTCTCGCCGCCTCTACGACGAGGCGATTTGCCTCGTGCCCGCAACCTGCAGCCAGAAGCGCTCGAAGCTTCGGAAGCATCGGCGCCATGTTCAGCACGGGAAGCCGTTCGAACAAGGGCAGAAAGAGCTCCTCGTGGCTGACCATGAGACACTCCTGCTGCGGACGTCCCATGACGATTGCACCGACCGAACCGTTGCCCACGAGGAGTCCTTCCGGCCAGTTCGATGCAAGGCTGTGCGTGTAGAAGCCGGGGCTCGGGCATAGGTAGCGACAGGAACGATCTTGCACGAGACTGCTGGAGTTGCGCCCCCCTTTGTGCATCTACTCGTCCTGCGCGGTAGCCGGACCGCCCTTGATGCGGCGCAATTCCCCATCGAGTATAACGGAGGCTGTCCGGGACAACCGAATTTCGGTCATCCGGTCGGCATACCGCACTTCCACCGAACACGGCAGCGTGGACGTGACCGTCACGGTGCGAAGGCGTCCCGATTCCCACTCCATCGCGATCTCCAGACCGCCTCTGCACCGTGCTCCCTGCAAACTGCCGTCGCGCCAATCCGACGGAAGTGCCGGCAGCAGCTCCACGACAGCGCGTCCCTCGCCATCTCGCGAAGGACGGTAGGCAGACTGAACGAGCATCTCCATGATCCCGGCGGCTCCCCCCATATTGCCGTCAATCTGGAACAGTCCTTGCCGTCCATCTCCGCCGCGGTGCCCGCTAAAGAGGTTTGGATTGGTCAGCTCCGGACTGAGCATTCGTCGGAGTAGTCGAAGCGCGTCCTCTCCCTCATGGCGGCGGGCCCGCAGACAGATCTTCCACGCCGAGGACCAGCCACTGGACTCTTCGCCTCGGACGTCCAGAGTTCGTCCGACCGCCTCGTATAATTCCGGCGTATCAGTCGAAGTAATCTGGTCGGACGGAAAGGCTCCGTAGAGGTGAGAGAGATGTCGGTGGCGAGGGTCGTACCCAGCAAAGTCGTGACTCCACTCGCTAAGCTGCCCGTCCGGCGCTACGCGGTGCGGAAGCAGCCTGGGGGCGGCCTCTCGAACACGGTCGGACAGGTCGCGATCTTTGTCGAGAACCTCCGCGGCTTGCAGGAACTGGGTGAAGCACTCCCGGATGATGGCCATGTCCATAGTCGGGCCCATGCTCACTGCCGCTTGTCTGGTCACCCCCTCATCATCGACGTAGACGAAGTCATTCTCGGGCGACGTCCCGACCGGCGTGAGAAGGAACCCACGATCATCCTCGATGAGCCAGTCCAGATAGAATTCGACGGCCCCTTTCATCAGCGGGTAGGCCTGACGATCGAGAAAGATCCCGTCACAAGTGTAGAGGAAGTGATCCCAGAGATGACGAGACAGCCATCCGCTTCCCATCGGCCAGAATGATGTCTGCGCGACATTGTCCACCGGCTGCGCGCTCCGCCACAGCGAAGTGTTGTGGTGCGCTACCCAGCCCTCACGGTCGTACATGTCCCGCGCGACTCGTCGGCCGCTTACCGCAAGCTCTTCTATCAAGGTCATCAGAGGCTGCGCACATTCGATGAGATTTCCACTTTCAACCGGCCAGTAGTTCATCTCGGTGTTGATGTTGATGGTGTACGCGCTGGCCCACGGAGGGATAACCTGGTCATTCCATATGCCCTGGAGGTTGAGGGGCTGGGTTCCCGGCCGTGATCCTGATATCGCAAGGTACCGGGAGAACTGATAGTAGAGCGCAGCGAGCGAGTGGTCGTCCGAGTGCGCGAAGGCGTGAACCCGACGGTCTGTAGTGGCGGAAGAGTGCGAGGAGGCTGCTCCGATCTTGAGCGTCAGCCGGTTGAACAGGCCCCGGTAATCGGAAAGGTGCCGGTCCAACAGGTTCTGGTACGATTTGGCCGACGCGGCGGCCAGGACTCCGTCGGCCAGGACTCCGTCGGCCCTCTCCGCGGGATCTATCCCGTTCGCCGTGGGGCTCCGGTCGAACCCGGCGTAGCTTGTCGCCGCGGCGACGAGAACCACCACCTCACTCGCCCCGGAAACGGTGATTGAGGTATCGTCGGTCTCCAGCCGTCCACCGGTAGCCCGGAGAACCGCACGCACGGAGAAGTGCATCCCGCGGCTCTGGATTTGCTCGCCGTAGAGGACCTGTGAGGCCCCGGGCTTGCGCTTGCCCGAGCTGTCCCACAGCTCGGGGTATTTCCACACCTCTCCGCGCTCTTCGATGAGATCAAGCGTCCGTCTGAGCGCCAGACCGGGGGCCGGCCCATTCAGAGCAACCGTGTCAGGCCCGACGGATTCGGCCACTGCGGTCCGATGGACGGACGTGATGCTCAGGTTGAAGCCGACGCCTTCCGGATCATCCGTGAGCATGCGGATAACGAGCACCCCGTCCGGATGACTTGCGAAGGACTCGCGGCGGTAACAGCGTCCAGCGGCCTCGTATGCAACAGTGTTGACCGCGTTGTTGAGATCCAAGACGCGAACGTACCGATCCGGGTCGCCGGAAGCTACGGCGCTGAGGAAGAGGTCGGCCATCGGCTGATAGCACGGCCACGAGCGCCCAAGCCACCTGGTCGTGCACAGACGGTCGGCCTCCTCGTACTTCCCGGATCTCAGTAAGGAGAGAACACTGTCGAAGTCCTTCGTGATGTCGAGGTCCAGGTCGCGCCCGCCCGGTTCGTCGGAATACAGCGTATCGTGGTTGAGCTGGTAGTGCTCAACGGGAACGCCACCGTAGGCCATGGCGCCGAGCGATCCGTTTCCTAGTGGAAGCGCCTCGAGCCAGTCCCGCGCCGGCCGATCGTACATGAGCGTTCCGCTGGGATCGGATGCGGCTCGCTCCGTCAGTTCGTCTATGAAGTTGTCCGCCATCAGCTTCTTCTCCTTCGATCGCGTGGTTCATCCAGCGCGTGGTCCATTGGGAGTGAGGGATTCAAGATGAACGGCCGCCCCCCATGGAATGGAAGGACGGCCGCAATATCCTGTGGCGAGCAAGCTCTGTCGCGGAGCCTGCCTCGCGCCTATTGACCGTAGGTTATGTCATAGGCCTGCTGCATGATCTCCAGAAATCGTTCGACACCGATGTTCCTCAGCTCGGTCTGAAACCGGTTCCAGTCTGCATCTATGTCAAGATCGCCGGTGATGAAACGCACGACAGACTCGTATACATACTCCTGCAGCGTCGCGTTTATCTGCGCGAGCTCAGACACATGCTCGGCCGGATACCAGAGCGGCTTCATCATCTTGTCAAACGGCACCGCGTACGGCTCATACGCCACGTTGGAGAAGTGCCAGAGAAACCTCTCCGCTGCCCCCGGCTTGTCTTCCATCCAGTCCTGGTCTGCCGTTCTATAACTGTGGGTCGTGCCGTAGGTTCTGCTCCTGTTGCCCCAGTTCATGTTCTGGTAGTAAGGATTGTCTTCAGGAACCTCGAGCTGGGTGAAGACCGCCGGTTGTGTGTTGATGGCGAGCTCACCCGGTTCGGCTTCGCGCCAGGCGACTCCCTCCTGCCCCAGTGTGCCGGCAAGCTCGCCTTCCTCTGAGTAGAGCCAGTCCATCATGCGGAAGGCGACCTCGGGGTGCCGTGCTCCGGCCGGAATGAAGTCCGAGCCAACTTCGATCATGTTTGCCAGGTAGTACGGCGTCTGTCGCCCTGCCGGTCCGTCGAGCGGCGGGATCGCTACGTACTCTCGCCACCGAACGTCAGGCCCGGTTCCCGGTGACAGGTAGCCATGGTGCATCCCCGGTATCACACCAAACACGGCCGCAGGACCACCCTGGTTGATCTGCGTCAGCGTCGTTCGATCCTGCACGAATGAATCCGGGTATATCAGCTCCTCTTCCCACAGTCGGCGCAGGTAGCGGAGTCCCTCCCGGTAACCCGGTTGCGTGAAAGAGGCCTTGACCACGCCGTCATCCACGTAGAGTCGCTTGACGTCCCACTGATTCAGGTCGGTGTACTGAAAGGCGCTCATCAGAAAACCGTCGATCTCGACCCATGCACCGGCATTGGACGTTGCAAGCGGCCACTGGTCGCTTGCGTCGCCCGTACCATTGGCGTCTTCGTCCTTGAACGCCCTGAGCACCGCGTGGAACTCGTCAACGTTCGTCGGAACATCGAGGCCCAGGTTGTCCAGCCAGACCTTGTTGATCCACATCTTCTGGCCGTAGAGGCAGTGGTAACACGAACTGAGACCCGCGAGGTGATAGATGCTGCCGTCCGGAGCCGCGATGGCACGCTCGAAATCCGGATCTTCAGCGAGACGTTGCCGGTACCAGACACTCTGTGATTCGATCAGATCATCCAGGGGCCGTTTGACACCCTGCTGAATAAGCCTCACCGCCTCCGCTCGCTGCAGGTTTGTGAGCGAGTTCCCGGAGGCTATCACGAGATCCGGAAACTCGCCGCTCGCGAATACCAGGTTCATCCGCTCCTTGAACGCTTCGCTGGGTGCAACCTCCCAGTCAATCCGGATATTCATCATCTCCTGGATATGGTGCGTCAGCCAGTTTTCTCCCAAATCCTCGGTGGCACCAGCATACGTGAGCACCGTGATGGTTACCTCATCCGTCACGACTGGAAACGTCCCTGGTGTCGTGAGTTCAACCGTGCCTGCCGCAGCCGGCCCTGTGGTCTGGGCTTGTCCGCCGGCGAATACAGACCCGGCGACAACCGTCGCGACGAAAATCATTGCGATCAACTTCTTCATGTTCTTCTCCTTTTCCTTGTCTATGATCCAGGCCTCATGCCTGTCTTTCACCCGCTTCCGATAGGCGTGGACATCCTGCACCTCCCTACAATTCCTTTCTCTCGTCCATCGCTAACCCTTGATGGACCCGATCATGATTCCCTTGATGAAGTACCGCTGGACGAATGGGTAGAGGATCATCACCGGCATCGCAGCGAACACGATAACCGCGTACTTGATCACCTCCACCCGCTCCTGGGTCGCCATCGCGGCCCCAATATCTTGTTCCTGATCGAGTAGGCGATTCGCGGACATGATGATATTGCGTAAGACCAGCTGGAGATTCCACAGTGATTGCGATCTCAGGAATATCAGGGCGTCGAAATAGCGGTTCCAGTGGCTAACGGCGTAGAACAGGCTCAACACGGCGATGATGGGAACCGAAAGCGGAACCACGACCATCCAGATGATCCGCACGTCGCTGGCACCGTCAATCTCGGCTGCCTCGTACATCTCTTCCGGAATCGTGCTCTGGAAGAAGGTGCGGGCTATTATGGTAAACCAGACGATAATTGCCTCGGGCAGGATCATTGCCCAGCGGGTGTTGACCAGGCCAAGCGACCTCACCACGAGGTATCTTGGAATCATCCCGCCGGCGAAGAGCATCGTAAAGGCGAAGAAGAACATGATTGCATTGCGGCCGTAGAATGTCCGGCGTGCGAGGGGATACGCGGCCATGATCGTGAGCGTCACATTCAGTAACGTGCCGAAACCGGCGTAGAAGATCGAGTTCAGGAATCCCTGGATGATCATCCCGTCGGCTATGATTCGCTCATAGGCAAAAAGCGTGAACTCTCTTGGGAGAAACCAAACCTGCCCATAGGCAACGGCCTGTGGCGAGCTCAGCGAGCGGCTCACGACGTTTATGAGCGGGTAGGCGACTACCGCGAAACAGAAGAGCAAGAAGACGGTGATAGTAACATAGAAGGCTCTGTCCGAAGCGGAAAGCCGTACAGTGGATGCTCGATGCTTCATGTGTGCTACCATAGACTTGTCTCGCTGATGCGCCTGGCCACCGAGTTCACGCTGAGCAGAAGCACGAGATTCACGACCGACTTGAACAACCCGACTGCTGTGGAGTACGAGTACTCAAAGTTGAGCAGTCCCATCCTATAGACAAACGTGTCGACAACGTCTGACGCCCGCAAATTCATCGGGTTCTGCAGAAGTAGGATCTTCTCGAACCCCACGTTCAGAATGCGGCCGGTGCTCAGGATGAGCAGGATGATCGCAGTGGGCAGGATGCCTGGAATATCTACGTGCCGGATCTGCTGTATCTTGGAGGCCCCATCCACCTTAACCGCTTCATAGAGTTCCGGGTTTATCCCTGACAGCGCGGCGAGGTATATGACTGCGCCGTAGCCGGCGCTCTGCCAGACTCCGGACCACACGTAGACGTGCCAGAACCAGGCTGGAGAGCCCAGAAATGACACCGGTCTCATGCCGATCGCCATCAGTGCCTGGTTGACGAATCCCTGTCTCGACAGAATCTGCATCAGAATGCTTGTTATGATGACCGTCGACAGGAAATAGGGCGCGTACACGGCCATCTGAACCGTCTTCTTGAACAGCACCCTGCGACTCTCGTTCAGCGCGATTGCTATGAGTATGGGTGGCAGAACGCCCGCCACGAGCTCATAGGTACTCATACCTATGGTATTCACCATCAGGCGCACGAAGTGGTACGAGCGGAAAAACACCTCAAAATGTCTTACGCCGATCCAGGGACTGCCCCAGATACCCTGCATGATCATGAAGTCCTTGAACGCGATCTGGAGGCCGTACATCGGCACGTACCGGAACACGAAGGTGAACGCCATGGGCACCAGGACCACCAGGTAGAGCTGGCGGTGGCGGCGTATTCGCTTCCACCTGAGACGCCAGGATCTGGCAGGACTTGCGATTGGTGCAACCGACCCCGACATCAGCGCCTCCCCTCACATCCAGGACGTATCAACCTCGCGTAAACATCGTTCGCCATACCGAGAATTGTCACCTGACCCGGCGGCCATAGCAAGAGGTCAGTTCATGGGAAAAGGGACCATTTCGTGGATCATCAGCGATGTAGGGGCGGCTTGTGGCGCTGTGCGCGTCGGAGTAGAGTGGGTCCATGAACGACTCGATCTGGTACGAGCTGCCGGCGAGGGATTGGCTCGAGGGACTCCCAATCGGCACGGGTAGATTGGCTGCGATGGTATTGGGAACGACAAAACGCGAGCGGGTCGCCCTTAATCACGAATGGTTGTGGAAGGGGAGAAACCGCGATCGCGACAACCGTCGGGTAGCAGACCGTCTCCAGGAGGTTCGATCCCTGCTTCAGGCAGGCAGGTACGAGGAAGGCACGCGCGCGGGAAACGAGGCCTTCGCGAATCATACCGGCGAGAGGCCGACGGAGGAGCCTCGAAATCGGGTCGATCCGTACCAGCCTGCCGGTGATCTCTTCCTTGAGCTCAATCACGGTCCGGCGGCCGGATACGTGAGGAAACTCGACTTCTCCACCGGACTGGCGACGGTACGGTATCGCGCGGACAACAAACAGTTTCAGCGGGAGTATACGGCGCATATCCCGAAGGACCTGATCCTGGTGCGCTACACGGCCGACGGTCGCCCTTTCGACGTGCGGTTCTGGCTCGACAGAATCGTCGATCCCGACTGCCGACCAACGGTGACCGCGGACACCGAGGGTCTGGTCCTGACTGGCGGTTTCGACCGGGGTATCGACTTTCGCGTGGAGGTGCAGTACTGGTACGCCGGAGGCGAGGCTCGCGTAGACTCTGCCGGCGGTGTAACCTTGGCCGGAACGACCGAGCTCGTTCTGGCGACAAACATCGGGACGTCGGCCCGCGGAGACGATCCCGCGGCCGAGTGCGCATTGCATCGGCTCGACCACTCGACGGTCGGTCTTCCGGGTGGTTGGGACGAACTGACCGCGGAACACAGGGCGGAGCATGCACGCCATTTCGGGAGCATCGTTCTTGCAGTGCCGACGGAGGCTCCTGATCTGCCTACAGACGCAAGACTTGCTCGTATGCGGCAGGGCCACGACGACCCGGGTCTCGTCCTCACCTATTTCAACTACGGGCGCTACCTCTTGTCGGCATCGAGCGCGACGGCGACTCTGCCGGCAAATCTCCAGGGCAAGTGGAACGAGGATCTCAACCCACCGTGGCAGTGCGATTACCACCATGACATCAACCTTCAGATGTGTTACTGGATCGCCGAGCCGACGGGGATGCAGCAGTATGTCGAAGCCCTGTTGGCTCATATCGAACGCTTCGTGCCTCACGCGAGAGAATCTGCGCAGGATCTCTACGGTTGCCGAGGTGTGTGGTACCCCATCCAAACCGACGCCTGGGGGCGCGCTACTCCGGAGTCCTTCGGCTGGGCAGTCTGGATCGGGGCAGCCCCATGGCTTGCCCAGCATATGTGGTGGCATTGGGAGTACGGCCGCGATGCGGTATTCCTCGCTGAGCGGGCGTACCCCTTCATAAAGGAAGTGGCCGCCTTCTATGAGGATTATCTCATCGAGGACGAGAACGGCGTCTACCAGATCGTGCCGTCTCAGTCTCCGGAAAACCGCTTTACCGCGTCGGGATCCGACTTTCCGGTGAGCCTCTGCGTGTCCGCGTCGATGGACGTGGAGCTCGCCCGCGAGCTCCTGAGCCACGCTGTACGCGCCTCCGAGATTCTCGGTCGGGACTCCGAGCAGAGGCAGGTCTGGCAGTCGATACTCGAGCGGTTACCCGCGCTCACCATAGGATCGAAAGGGCAGCTACTGGAGTGGAACGAGGAGTTCGAGGAAGTAGAGCCGGGGCACCGCCACATCTCTCACCTGGTGGGATTCTATCCCGGGGAACAGATCAACCCCGACCGGACGCCCGACCTTTTTGAGGCTGCGCTGCAGTCACTCCGACTTCGGTTGGCCAACGAAGGCGGCCATACAGGTTGGAGCCGGGCGTGGACGGCATGCTGTTTTGCCCGAGCCGGCGAAGGAGATGAAGCGTACGAGCACCTCTCTCATCTCTTGACGGACTTCGCAACCGACAGCCTCCTGGACCTCCATCCGCCGCGGGTCTTTCAGATCGAAGGCAATCTCGGCGGTGCCGCGGCTGTCGTGGAAATGCTCTTCCAAAGCTACTTTGAAGAGCTCGATTTTCTGCCTGCCCTGCCGGTGGCGTGGCCGTCGGGCGCGGTTCGAGGTCTGAGGGGGCGCGGTGGTTACACCGTGGACCTTTCGTGGAGCGAGAGCGACCTTTCCGAGGCGACTGTGACGTCGATGGAAGAGCGAACGTGCACCATTCGTCGGCGCGGGCGAACCTACCAGGTGCAGGATTCCGCAGGCAAGTCGGTGCCGGTGGCGGTCGCCGACGCGACGATCTCGTTCCCGGCGAAGGCCGGAGTCGCCTACACGGTCGCCACGAAGCGGTAGGTCATCAGCGACTGAGAGGCGAAATCGTCTTCTTCGCCGGTTCATCGATGCTGCAAAGCTCATGGTCGACTTCGGCAAACCAGTCGGCCAACGCCTGCTTCATGCTGTCGACGCGTCGCGGAAACCGGAGTGCGAGGTCGTCATGCTCCAACGGATCAGAACGGAGGTTGTACAGCTCCGGCTCGCTGTTGGTTACATAGCTGACCGCGATCTCGCCGGCGTGGCGTCCGTACGGTTCTGTCACGTGATCCAGATAGGAGTCGGGATCGGCTTCTATCTGGGCGGACCTCTTTACATCCTCCCTGTAGAAGATGTTCGCGAACCGGGCGCCGGGGTAGACGAGCTTCCACTCACCATCGCGCATCGCTGCATTCAGCGTCGGCAGAGGCCGCAGGCGGCTCCATTGCCAGAAGCGCACGGGGTTGACTCTGGAGCCCTCCCCCCTGAGCACGGGCATCATATCGTCGCCGTCAAGCAACAAGTCAGTCGGTAGTCTGACCCCGGCAGCGGCCAGCAGGGTTGGGAACCAGTCAACGAAGTGAACCATTTCATAGTAGTACCTACCGCCCTGGAACCCTGCCGGCCATCGAGCAACCAAGGGTACGCGGATGCCTCCCTCGTGGACCGACCCCTTCGCGCCCTTGAAGCCACAGTTAAAGCGGTCAAGACGCCATTCCCGATCACCACAGTCAAACTGCGGACCGTTATCACTGGTAAAGACCACTAGCGTGTTTTCGCTCAGACCCGACTCGTCAAGGGCCGCAAGCAACCGCCCTATGTTGCAGTCCAGGCGTCTGATCATCGCGTAAACGTGGGCAACACCCTTGTTCCAGGGACCCTTGTCTACGTACTCAACCAGGTCCTCTGCAGGGGCCTGCCATGGTCCGTGGGGATTGTGATACGCCAGGTGCAGGAAGAACGGAGAGGATCTCTCCCTTCTCAGGAAGGAGATTGCCTCGTCGGTCAGAACATCGGTCAGGTATGTCCCGTCACTTCGCCGAGACTTTGCGTGGTTGTAGGTGAGCGTCCAGTCGAAGTAGTGGCCCGATGACTTGACGACCGTCTGATCAAAGCCTCGCCGCAACGGGTGGTAGCCTCCTCCAAAGCCACAGTGCCACTTGCCAATGATGCCGGTAGAGTAACCATTGGCCTGCAGGACCTCGGCAATCGTCGTCTCCCGCAGCGACATCCGGTCGAACCCGCCGACGGCCATGGTGTCTATGACTCCGGTTCGATGCGGGTAACGCCCGGTCAGCAGACTTGCACGCGCAGGAGCGCAGAGAGCCGACGCGGAGTAGTGTTGGCTCAGGCAGACGCTCTCTCCGGTCAGACGGTCCAAGTTCGGCGTTTGTGTGAGTCCGTGGTTGAAGCGTCCAAAATCACCGTAACCCATGTCATCTGCGACGACGAAGAGGATATTGGGTTGTGTATTGATGGCCATATCGAAGGACCTCCTCCAGCCTGTGGTAGAGTATCTGCCCGGAACTCAGCGTCGAACCGGACCTCACTGCGTGGCGCTTCACGCGAGCTGAGTCTCATGCCACGATAAGTCGCGCCAGCAAAGCTGTAAAGAGACACGATCCGTGGAGTGGGAACAATTTCCACGGCCATCGGTTCCCTGCCGGTCAGCGAATTGAGACGGGCACATCGGGATGACCTCGCAGTGTGATCCGCGCTACAATAGTCATTGGCATGAAGCTTCGGTACGCTGAACGAACAGGTGGTACTCAAAGGTACGGGTTCTTCGGACGTTTTCTGGTTTCCTATATTCTGCTCATGTTGGTCTCTCTCCTTGTCGTGGGTTTGGTCTACTCTCAGGTGGTCAGGAAGGTGCAGACATCGTCGATCGAGAACCGATTGCTGATGTTGGAGAACACGTCGACGGTTCTCGACGCCTACTTCATCAGTCTGGAGGAGATAGCGACCCAGATAAGCCATAACCCGGTGCTCATGGGGTATCTCTTCAAGGAGCGTCTCCGCGCAGGGTCCGCGGACGTCTGGCCGTTGATCCGTGCTCACAAGAATCTGAGAGCCTACACAATGACGATCCCTTTCCGGGAAACGTTCTACATCTTTTTCAGACAGAGCGAAATGGTGATGTCGCGCCAGAGCATACACTACGGTTTCGAACACCATTACCAATACGTGTTGAGTCTCCCCGACGTACCGATCGAGGAGTGGCACGCGATGCTCTTCGGACAGCCACGCACGGGCGACTATGCCAGGCTCTCCGCCTCGGTCAACCTGAGGGATCCTGAGCGAGTCCTGACGTACATCCATACGATTCCCGCGCACTCGCATGTGGTCGGCGGTAGCATAGTCGTGCTGATCCGCGAAAGCAGGATAGAAGAGATGCTGCGACAGTTGATCGGGCCGAACGACGGTTGGGCATACATAGTGAACGGCGCGGGACAGATCGTTACGTCTGTGTCCGGTTCCGGTGAGCGAGAGATTCCACATCTGGATGTCTTGAATCTTGCGAGCCTCTCGTCGCGCGGACAGATGAGTTCGATTCTTGTAGACGGCGAGCCCACCCTGAAGATGGTCTACGCGTCACAGCACAGCGACTGGCACTACGTGGTGGCCGCTCCCGAACGCGTGTTCATGGAGCCGGTTCGTCGGGTACAGGAGATCGTCGCTCTCATGGCTCTGCTCGCCGTGACTGTAGGAGTGTCTCTGTCCTGGTACCTCGCGTACCGCAATGCGCAGCCGCTCAGGGAGATCGTGACGTTGCTGAAATCGGCCGGCGGGCTCTCCACAGCCAGCAACTATGACGTCATGAAGAGGAGCGTTCGTGAACTCGTGGAGAGTAACAAAAAGCTGATGAGCCTCGCAGACGAGCAGTCCAGAGCGCTGGAGGCAAGCATGATTCACCGTCTCCTGCGGGGAGATTACGCCGACCCGGGCGAGATCAGTGAGCTTTCGTCCTTCACTGACCTGAGGCTTGGCGGCACGCGTCTCGTGGCGCTGCTGTTGGCAATCGAAACCGCAGGCGATCGTACGCACGGCGGAAGGTCTGAGGAAATCCATCTCGCACGAGCGATCGCGGAGAAGGCGCTGCGAGGATTGTTGAAGGATAGTGGGGTGTTGCTCGTTCTGAAGCCGATTGAGATCGTCGTGGTGATGAGCCTGTCCGGAGGATCGAGGGACGAAGATCGACAGGAGGTGCAGGTGCTGGCGGACTCGGCCGTGCGCCTGATGCGCGACGAGGTGGGGATCAATGTTTCTGTTGGGATCGGAGGCTTCGTCCGTCGAGCGATAGATCTGCAGGATTCGTTCAAGCAGGCGGAGCAGGCGCTTCACGCGTGCGCTCATTCTCACGAGAACATACTCTGGCATGGAGACATTTCCGGGCATAGCAAGTTCTTCACATATCCGGTTGAGCTGGAGACGCGGCTTATGGGCTACACCGTCGCAGGGAACAGAGGTGAAGTGACACGACTGCTGAGGCGGCTATACGACAGCAACCTGGGAGACGAATCTAAGAGCGAAAACGATGGCCGCTATTTTTTGCGTCAGTTGGCCGGCACGGTGTACCGGATAGGGCGCGACCACGAACATCTTGCCGTAGCCGCTGAGGCACTACCGACGGCATTCGACGATACGATGGGAGAGGTCGACTGGTTTTCCCATATCGAAGCGGCATTCGAGATGATGTGCAGACTTGCCGAAGAGCACCGCACTAATCGGATGAACCGGTTGATCCGGGACATAGAGGAGTACCTGCTGAACAATTTCCACAGGCCTGAACTCACGGTTGTCGAGGTGGCAGAGCACTTCGACCTCTCGCCATCGTACTTTCCCCAGTTCTTCAAGGAACAGACTGGGAGCTCGTTTCGGACGTACCTGGAACGCATTCGCATAGATAACGCATGCGACATACTTGAGCAACGGAACGGTGATACGATGGAAGCGGTTGCCGGGGCGATCGGCTACTACAGCGTTCGTTCGTTCCGCCGTGCGTTCAAGCGGACCAAAGGTATACCTCCGGCGCAGTACTTCCGGTCGGCCTGAAGGACGATAGGGCTACGCCTGCGGTGATCGCGCAGCAAGAGACATTAGCGGAGGGGAGACACCATTGAACATGGAAGCTGTCGTGTCACATGGGAACATCGAGCTGGAGCGTGGCGTCCACCGAAGAGAGGCCGGGATGCCGATCGGCAACGGCGTCATGGGTACGCTCGTCTGGACGACTCCTCATACCATCGTGATGCAGATCAACCGAAGTGATGTATTCGCGAGTGATGGTTCGAGCGTGAGTTTTCCCGCGCGTCACTCCGACTACGGACATGGGTGTGGTTACGTCGAGCTGGATTTCTTCGAGTTCGGTACTCCAGCCTTCGACCCGAAGCAGACAGAACAGCTGCTGAACATCGCCGCAGGATCGCTGACGGTAAAAGGGCGTGGCGTCACCTGCAGCATCGTCGCCTGGGATTCGCACGATGTGATTGCAGTCCGACTCCACGACACCAGGAAGCTTCCGACGCCGACGGCCGTGAGATTGCGCATGTTGCGCCCTGCGACGGTGGTCACGAGGCGCCACAGAGCCTCGTCGCGTTTCGTCCTTGAAGAAAGACGGATCACGCTATCGCAGGAGTTCAGCGAGGACGAGTTCCGTTGTTCGTCGGCACTCAGTATCGCCGCTGTTGGTTCGGCGACAGAATGTCGATCGGTGAGCGAGACCGAATCGGCCGTGTTGGTCGCGCCGGGCAGCGAGTTCCTGACTGTGATGATTTCATCATCTGCAGCCTTTGACACACCGGATTCGCCTGTTGAGCGGAGTATTCGGCTGGTTGATAGGGCAACGAGTACCGGGTTCGCGACCATCGCCGATGAGACGAAGAGATGGTGGACGGGTTTTTGGGAACGGGGATACATCCACATCGACAACCCCGACAAGGCTGCGAAAACCATCGAGCGACATTACCATTACTTTCTCTACCTCATGGCATCGAGCTCCAGAAGAGGCGGATATCCTCCTAACTTTGGTGGTATGCTGTGGTTTACGGAGGGCGATGCTCGATCATGGGGCGCGCAGCAATGGTGGAACAACCTCAGTCTCTACTACAGAGAGCTCGCCGCGGCCAATCGACTTGAGCTTCTGGACCCACTCTTTTCGATGTACTCCGGGATGATGGAGTCGGCAGCGACGGCGGCACGACAGCAATGGGATAGCGAAGGGATTTTCATCCCGGAGACCGTCTGGTTCAACGGGCTTGAGCTTCTGCCCGACGACATCGCCGCCGAGATGGCGGACCTCTATCTGTTCAGGAAGCCGTGGGCGACCAGATCACAGAGATTTCGTGGCTACGCGCGTCTGAAGCATCCGCACTCGAGTCGCTGGAACTGGAAGGGCCCCGGATTGCATAAGGACGGAGTGTGGACGGCTCCACAGAAGGGTGACGGGCCCTATGGCCACGTTGTCCACATGCTCGAGAGCAACGCCAAGATCGCGTATCTCTTCTGGAAGCGCTACGAGTACACGATGGACGAATCGTGGCTGCGCGAGCGGGCTTACCCGGTGATTCGTGGCGTCGCTGAGTTCTTCCGAACCTTTCCCAACCTGAAGAAGGATAGAGACGGCATCTACCACATTCACCACGTCAACAATAGCGAGGGTGTTCTGGTTGCCAGGGACACGATCGAGGCGGTGGCATCGATGCATGGCATTTTTCCGGTGGCTATCCGAGCGTCGGAGATTCTCAATGTCGACGAAAAGGAGCGGCAGAGGTGGCAGGAAGTTTTCGATCACCTGCCGCCGTTGCCGGCGAGCAACCATCCAGATGCGCTCATGCGGAACGCTCCCGGCGAATCACCATTCTGGGTGTGCGGCCTCGCGCCGGCGGTCAGTTCCCGCGAGGCGATACCGATCACGCCGTTGCTCCACTTTGACCTCTGCAACCTGGAGCTGGCGGAGTCCGATCAGCCGACGTTCGATCGCGCGATCGCAACGTTCGACAGGCGTTTCCCTGAACCGATCACCCACGACACTCCGATGCACGTCATGTGGGGGCATGCGCTTGCGGCTGCCAGGCTTGGCCGTGCCCACGACTGGAAGCAGCTCGCATTGAACCAGATAGAGTGCAGATGGCCGGAGCAAGACTTCTGCTACTTCGACCAGACCGGCAGAGAAGGTGTTCTGGAGAATCGGATGACTCTGCGTGAAGGAGTCAACGCGTTGGGAGCCGAACGCCTGGGCAATGCCGCTTTCGCATTTCAGTTGGCCGCATGCCAGGATGCGCCGAGCGGACCGGCCGGAGACCCGGTAGTCCGCCTCTTTCCGGCATGGCCTGAAGAGTGGAACGGGTCTTTCCGGCT
>SLST01000115.1 GCA_007130265.1 Spirochaetales bacterium | reverse complement strand
CCTGCTGACGCTTGCCTCCATGATGGTCCTTCTGCCGACGCTGCTGATCAACTTCGGCACCGGCGCCCGCGCGAAGCCGAGCCGGGTACATATCCTGCGCTACGACTTTCTCCGACGGCTCGGCAGGCTGCTCTCCCGGGTGCATGTGCCGGTGATCATCGTCGCCGTTGTCCTCACCGTCGTGCTTGGGCTCGCCATCCCAACCATCCGCGTCTCGTACGACCTGTTTGCGATGGGGCCCGAGACGGGGCCGGTGATGGACACCCAGCGAAAGATCATCGAACGCATGGGCGTCTCACCGTTCGTTGTGCTCGCTACGGCCGACTCACTGTCGGAGACGGCCAGGCTCAGCGAACAACTGCGCCGGGACTCGTACGTCGCGACCGTGGCCTCCGTGGCCGATCTTCTGCCGCCCGAGGACGAGGTTGAGGAACGTCTCGCCGCGATTCGCGCGTCGGCCTACACGGGTTCGGGCTTGGGGTCGGCCGCTGCGACCGATCCGGTCGCCGGGCAGGTGACCGAGCCCGACGTTCAGGCGCTCTCGGATGAGATACAGCGGCTCGAGTGGAACGTGATCGAAGCCGCGGATCTTTCGACGGCGGTATTCGGACCGGACAACCGCATCGTGCGCCGGCGGGACTCGATGATCCGGGAGATCGTCGGCGCGGAAGTGGGGGAGCCGGGGCGCGAAGTCTTTCAGCGACTGATCACCGTTCTCGCTGCCGATCCGGTCGCCGTCGCCGACAGCCTCTCGCGGGTCGACGCTCAGTTTGCCGCGGCGCTCGCCGATCAACTGAGTCGGATGCGCGTCGATCGTGCTCCTACGCTCGACGATATCCCTCCCGACCTCCGGGCTCGCTTTGTCGATCCGACCGGATCGAGATTTCTGCTACAGATAATCCCGACCGCCGACGTGCAGGCTGACGACGAGACCGTGCTCGACTTTGATCGACGGATGCGCGAGATCGATCCGAAGATCACGGGCACCCTGCGGATCTACGTGTCGCTCGTGGACGAGATCTTCACCGACGGTTGGATCGCCGCGCTCTACGGTGCCGCGACCGTCTTCGTCCTGATGCTGCTGATCTTCCGCAGCCTTCGACGCGTAGCGCTCGCGTTCGGGGTCGTTGTCGTCTCGATTGTCTGGATGTTCGGATTGCTGGCCGTCTTCCGAGTCCCGCTCGTGATGACGGGAGCACTCGCGCTCCCGCTCATCATCGGGATTGGTATGGCGTACGTCCTGCACATCCTGCACCGATACGAGCACGAACATGGTAGTATAGAGGATACGTTGCGGTACTCGGGTAAGGCGGTGTTTCTCTCATCCGCTACCACGGGGATCGGGTTCGGATCGCTCGGGTACTTCGGGACGATAGGGCTCGCTTCGGGGCTCGGGTACCTGCTGCTCGTGGGGATTGCGTGCTGTCTGATCGCGTCGATGGTCGCCTTGCCGGCTCTGCTCGCGACGATTAGACCGCACAGCCGCACCGAGAATGCGAACGGAGGGGAGCAAAACGATTCAAGGAGCTTCAAGCGATGAACCTGTTTCCAATGAGGCGCGCATGCGTGCTGCTGGCGCTGATCGTGACCGGCATACCGCTCCTCCATGCGGATTCGGCTGCGCGGGAGATCGTGAGCCGCGTCGACACGGACCGCCAGCCACGAACGACCCGCAGCGAGATGACGCTGCGCGTCTACGCCGATGCGCAGAGCGACCGGGTCTCCCGGGAGTTCAAGCTTCTGACGATGACGCGAGGTGATGAGGAGTCGTACACGGAGTTTCTTTCACCGACGAATATCGCCGGCATACGACTTCTGCAGACGAGGGATACGATGCTGGTCTTCTTTCCCTCGACCGGGCGTGTCCGCAGCATAACCGGCCGGGCGCGCACCGGATCCGTGGGCGGGGTGGGAGGCGACTTCACCTACGAGGATATCGACGCCGCGCCCTTAGGTGAGCGTTTCACCGACTTCGAGCTCATCGACGAGACCGAGGCGAGGTGGAGGATCTCCGCGGTTCCCGCGGCATCGGGGAGCGCGTACGACCGGGTGGTGCTTTACATCGACAAGGGGCGGACCGCGGTCGTGCAGATCGACTACTACGTGGCCGGCGAGCAGGTGAAACGGATGGAGACGACCGGGTTCACCTCCGTCGTTGGGCGCAGCGTGCCGACGGAGTTCTCCATGATCAATCTGAAGGCAGGTTCGCGATCTGTTCTGCAGATTGACGATCTGGAGTGGAACATTCTCCTGCGCGACCGGTTCTTCAACCCTGACCAGTTCCACCGGTAACCGGAAGATTGACATCTCACGGTTGGCATATTTAAATGACCATACAGTTCACCATTGACCAGGCCCCAAGGGGCACCTTGCGGAGCCGAAGGCGGTACCATTGCTGCACGAGTTCTCCTACGTAACTCACCCGTCGCTCGATGAGCTTCTTGCCTTTCTCGCCGAGCATGGCGACGAGACCCGCGTCTTCTCAGGAGGGACGGATCTGTTCGTGAACATCCGCGCCGGCCTCGTGTCCCCACGTTACGTCGCCGATCTCAAGACGGTTGCCGATCTCCACGAGATCGCGTTCAGCGAACGCGAAGGGCTCTCAATCGGGGCGTGCACGACGGTGAATGAGCTCATCACCAACAAGACGGTCCGCGAACGGTATCCGGTACTGAGGATCGCCGCGGAGGAGCTCGCTACCTTCCAGCTTCGTAACCGCGCGACCGTCGTCGGGAACGTTGTGACCGCCTCTCCGTGCGGTGATATGACCTCACCTCTGCTCTGTCTGGGTACCGACGTCGTGCTCGTCTCCGCGCGCGGTGAGCGGCGTGTGCCGCTCGGTGAGTTCATCACGGGGGTCAAGACAACGCAGATCGCCGCGGATGAGATCGTAACCCGGTTGATCGTAGGCGCCGGTCAGATCGATGCGGCCGGCGGCTACCGCAAGCTGAAGCGAATCAAGGGGCACGACCTTGGCGTGGTGGCCGTCGCTCTTATCAAGACCAAGGGAAAGGCGCGGGTTGCGATCAGCTCGGCCGCGCCCACCCCGGTGCTCCTGCCGGAGTTCGCCGCGGATGCTCTGGCGGCAGAGATCCAGGAGTCTGCCCAGGCGGCGATCAGTCCCATCGACGACGTGCGGTGCACCAGCGAGTACCGTCGGTTCATGGTAGACGTCTACATTCGCAGGCTGATGGAGGAGGTGTCCGCGTGAAACACATCACGGTAACGATCAACGGAGAGCGATACGAACGAGACGTCGCCGAGCACCGAACCCTTCTCCACTTCCTGCGGAACGACCTGGGGCTGACCGGCACGAAGGAAGGATGCGGCTCAGGTGAATGCGGTGCGTGCACGATCATCATGGACGGCCGCGCGGTGAACTCGTGTCTCGTGCTCGCGGCGGAGGCCGACGGTGCAGACCTCGAGACGATCGAGGGCGCGGCGGCCGGCGGCGAGCTTTCTGCGGTTCAGCAGGCGTTTCACGATAACCATGCGGTGCAGTGCGGCTTCTGCACGCCCGGGATGGTGATGTCTGCGACGGACCTGCTGCGGCGCAACCCGAACCCCAGCCGTGAAGAGATCATCGACGGGATCGAGGGCAACTTCTGCCGCTGCACCGGGTACCTACAGATGATCGAGGCGATCGAATCGGCCGCCAAGGCGGCCGCCGGGTCCGCGCCCGCCGGCACGACGAGGTCCGACCATGCTTGAGAATACCCCTGTTGCGGAGCTCAAGAACGTCGGCAGGAAGACCGACCGCATCGACTCCGTAGTGAAACTGACCGGCGAGGCGACCTACGTCAGCGACATGACCTTGCCCGGCATGCTCTACGCGCGGGTGAAGACGAGCCCGCACGCGCGCGCGCGAATCGTGTCCATCGACACGAACCTGGCGCAGGCGCTCACGGGCGTGCGTGCCATCGTCACCGGCGAAGAACTCGACTACCGGTTGGGGCTCTACGTCGTCGACAAGGCCATTCTCGCGAAGGGTGAGGTGCGTCACTTTGGTGAGGCGGTCGCGGCGGTGGCCGCGGACACCCTCGAGATAGCGAAGCGCGCCGTTGATCTCATTGACGTCGAGTACGA
Source organism: Spirochaetales bacterium (assembly GCA_007130265.1). Taxonomy (GTDB): domain Bacteria; phylum Spirochaetota; class Spirochaetia; order DSM-27196; family SLST01; genus SLST01. The sequence goes on along the minus strand of SLST01000115.1, from coordinate 2,013 downwards.
GGAGCTCGAGCCCGTGCTTCATCCGCTCGAAGCGCTGAAGAAGGACGCACCCCTCGTTCACCCGGACCTCGGCGAGTACTCGTACATGGAGGCGGCCTTCACGCCGAAGCCCGGGACGAATGTGGCCAACCACACGAAGCTGCGGAAAGGCGACACGGAGAAGGCGTTCGAAGCCTGCGAGTGGACCATCGAGCGCACGTACACCAATCCGTCGGTTCAGCACGTTCCCATGGAAACCCACGTTGCGATCGTGCAGTGGGGGCACGACGATGAGGTCTCGATCTGGTCGTCGGCGCAGTCGCCGTTCACCCTGCGAAACCTCTTCTGCACGGCGTTCGGGCTCTCGCACCGGAAGGTGCGCGTGCAGGTCCCCTACGTGGGCGGCGGATTCGGGGGGAAGGCCGGGATCGGGATCGAACCGCTCGTCGCCGTGCTCTCGCGAAAGGCGGGCGGACGGCCGGTCAAGCTCACTGCGACACGCGAGGAGGAGTTCAGCTTGCTGCCTTGCCGCAGCCAGCTCACCTACCGGATCAAGACCGGCGTCTCGAAGGACGGGAAGATCCAGGCGCAGGAGCTCACCATGTACTGGGACTCGGGCGCCTACGCTGACTACGCGGTGAACGTCACCCGCGCCTCCGGTTACTCGGCCGGTGGTCCATACGACATCCCCAACGCGAAGGTGGACGCCTACACGATCTACACGAACAAGCCGTTCGGAACCGCCTATCGCGGCTTCGGCCACGTCGAGTTCTTCTGGGGGCTCGAGCGGCACATGGACCTCGTGGCAGAGGCGATTGGGATGGAGCCGCTCGAGTTCCGACTCCTGAACGCGCTGAGGCCGGGCTCGACGACGCTGACCGGAGAGACGGTCACCGCGAACACCGGCAACATCGCGAAGTGTCTCGAGACGGCGGCGCAGGCGATCGGCTACCGGGCGCTCACGAAGGACGAGAACGCGCGCGAGGAGGCTACGGGGCTGAAGATCGGCAAGGCAGTCGTCGGCCTGCACAAGGCGCCGGCGATGCCGCCCTTCACGGCGACGACCGTGATCCTCAAGATGAACGAAGACGCCACGGTTACCGCGAACCTCTCGCTCGTCGACTACGGGCAAGGGACCTACACGTCGATCGCGCAGATCATCGCCGAGCGGCTGGGCTTTTCTCTCGAGCGCGTGAAGGTCGCCTTTGAGTCGGACACCGACCGTGATCCCTACGACTGGCAGACCGTCGCTTCCAAGGGATTGCTCCTCAGCGGCAACGCGGCGATTCTCGCGGCCGACGATCTGCTGAAGAACGCCTACGAGGTCGCTGCGCAGGCGCTGCGTGCGAACACGGTCGACCTCGCACACGACGGTGAGCGGATCTACGTGAAACATCACCCGGACTCGGCGGTCACCTTCAGGCAGCTCGCGATAGGGTACGCTTTCCCGGACGGGAACTCGATTGGGGGGCCGCTCGTGGGGGTTGGGCGCTACATCGCGCAGGGTCTCACGCACCTCGACAAGGAAACCGGGCAGGGGCTTCCCGCTCTCGACTGGACCTACGGCGCGCACGGGATGATCGTTGAGGTCGATCGCGAGACCGGCGAGTACAACGTGCTCAAGGTCGTCTCGGTCTTCGACGTCGGCAAGGTGATCAACCCGGACGCGGTTCGCGGTCAGGCGATCGGCGGGATGCTGCAGGGCCTTGGCACCGCCGTGTGCGAGGGGTACATCTACGATCAGAAGGGACACCTGCTCAACCCGTCGTTCACGGACAACAAGATACCCACCGCGCGCGACCTGCCACTTGAGGTCGACGCGATTGCCATCGAGACGCCGCAGATCGACGGGCCCTACGGGGCGCGGGGAGTCGGCGAGCATTCGATGATCGGCGTCGCGGCGGCGCTCGGCAACGCGATTCAGCACGCCACCGGGGCGCAGCTCACGCACATGCCTATCCGCTACGAGGACGTGTGGCGCGCGCTCGGCAAGAAGGAACCGGTCGACAACTGGATCACGAAGAGCCCCTACGG